>NZ_JAUBTB010000022.1:0-92519 GCF_036704965.1 Microcoleus sp. F10-B2
TGTCGCTCATTTTTCTGTGTAAAAAAAGGTCTCTTATGTTCTTTTACCACATAATGTTACTATTTTGGAGATGTCTAATTAGTAAAACTTTTAATTTTCGATCGCTCATTTGTTTGCTGCTCAGGGGTGGACTTTCTGGGACGTTAGCTGTAATTCTAGCTGGCTGAATTAATAGAGTTGGTGGTTTTGTATTCGATCAGCTTGCTCTGCTGCCCCAGCAATCGGCGCTGGTGAAACTGGATTTGACCTTGTAGCTGGGGAAATTTGGCTAATACACATGACAAAGCGTAGATGGCTGCGTCTTTAGTTGTGAGATGCCGATGCTTTGTGTAATAGTTATAGGTGCGATAGGTTGCTAAGGGGTAGCCACTCAATAGTAACAAGCTCCAGCCTTTTGTCGGCCATGTCATTGCCAAGGCTAAGGCTGGCAAGACTAAGCCCCAAAACCAGGTGCTGCGCGTTTCTTTGACCCAATGGCGCTCTGGTTCGCTGCCGTGCATCCAGGAACCTTCGGCGTAGGCGTAACCCGCTCTTTGAGCCCGCTTCCACCACTGAACAAAAGTGGTCATTTGCGCGTCGTGCAGGGTCATTTCTGCGTCTAAGCGAAAAATTTTCCAACCTTTTTGGCGAAGTCGCAAGCACAGTTCGGGTTCTTCGCCGGCTATTAGTGCGGGATTGAAACCTTCGACTTGCTGAAATGCGGTGGCGCGCATCATGGAGTCGCCACCGCAGGCTTTGGTTTCGCCGATGGGGGTATCCCACTCGATGTCGCACAATTGGTTGTAAATGGTTGCTTTGGGGTATCGTTCGCGCCTCCGCCCGCATACTGCTGCTAAGTCGGGTTTGGCTGCCAGTTCGCTGTAGGCTCGATCGATCCATCCATCAACTACTTCGCAGTCACCGTCCACAAATTGGACAAATTCGATGTCTGGCGCTAGTTCCAGCAAGCGGGCAAAGCCTTCGTTTCTGGCGCGTGCTGCGGTAAACGGTATAGATAAGTCTAGTTCTACTGTATCGGCTCCGATCGATCTGGCTAATTCCAAGCTACCGTCTGTTGAGCCAGAATCGACATAAACCACCAGAGCTACTTGGACTTTCGCTGATAGCAAGCACGATCGGAGGCGATCGCCTTCATTGCGTCCGATCGCCACCAATCCAACTTTGTGCAATTGAGACATAATCAATGCTATCTAATAATTTAAGTATTTTTGTCTTGAATTTTTTTGGTTGCAATCATCTTCGCCGGAATGCCAACGGCAGTTTGACCTGCAGGAATGTCTGATAAAACTACGGCGTTTGCTCCGATATTTACGTCGTCTCCCAGGTGTACTTTTCCGAGGATTTTTGCACCAGCGCCGACGTTAACCCGATCGCCCAATTGAGGAGATTCTAGTGGCTTGTCCAAGTAGCGATTTCCCAGGGTTACGCCTTGGCGGATAATGCAGTCGTCGCCGATCGTGCAATATCCGTGAATAATAATAGCACCTTGATGTTCGATCACCACGCGGCGACCGAGCTTTACAGTGTAAGGCAAATCTATGCCGTAGGTGTTGCGAACTTTTCGGTATAGCGATCTGTAAAGAATGCTCAAAGGAGCGCGAAGTAATTTCGGTTCAACTTGCATTCTCCACACACCAAAGCGCTGAACAGCTACCGCCCTAAATCCCGGCTTCGTCCAATCGCGACCGTGAGCGATCCAATCTTCTTGAATCTGTTGCCACAATCCTAGTGCAGGAGATTCTACTTGATTTTCACTTATTAAGTCCGTCTGCGTTACCATAAGCTTTACTCAACACTCTGTCTGGTTTTATCTGTTTGTTGATACCAACAATAATCTGCTGTTTTTGAGATTTTCAATGTCGGATGCACCTAGTTTATTTTATGAGGAATACCCAGCTTTTTGCTCTTTCAGGGAATGATTTACTGACCGTATTTAACACGGTTGAGCGAGCTGAGACTTGTTTGCAAAAATCCTTTAAAAATTTTTCGATTCTTCTATCGAACCTCCTTTGAAAAATACACTATTGAGCAAGAAATCCTGGAGGTAGTTTGGCGGGTCGTTGTCTGGCTTGCTTTGTACGGCGCGGCGCACCCGGAACGCAGCAAAACCCGAAGCCCAGCAGAGATCGGTTAAGGCGGCGTAGAGAAAGCCATAGTTTTTGATAAAGTAGCGCCGCCGAGAATCAAACCAATACTGGGGCATTCGCTTGCGGGCGGCTTTGGTGTCGGTGACGCCCGAGCTTTGACCGACTAAGTGGACAACGCGACTTTCAGGTACATACCAGCAACTCCAGCCAGCTTTGTTTGCTTGCAGGCAAAAGTCCATTTCTTCGCAGTACATGAAATAAGCTTCATCCATCAAGCCAACCTCTTCAAATACTTCGCGGCGGACGATCATGCTGGCTCCAGCCACCCAATCAGTTTGGCAGATTTCTTGAGAAATCGGAGGGACGGCGACCCTGTTTTTCAATAACTTCGACACAGGGCCAAGACGCCAGCCGAAATCGAGTTCGGTCAAAATGTTGTGAAACCGAAAAGCTGACTCTTGGGGCGTGCCGTCGGGGTTCTCTAAACGGCTGCCGGCGATTCCTGCTTCGGGATGAGAGTCCATGAAATCGACAAGAGCTTTCAATGCGCCGGGGCGAACTACAGTGTCTGGGTTGAGCAGCAGGAAGTAAGGGGGGGGATCGGCCGATTGCAGTACGGGACGGATCAAGGCATTGTTGCCGAAGGCGAAGCCGCCGTTGCGGTCTAGGGGCACGAAGGATGCCCATTCGCTCCAGCCTTCTGCGGCGATGGCTCCGGCAATGTCTGCGACTGAGGTATCGCCTGAAGCGTTGTCGGCAATTGCAACGCGGGTATTTGGGAGCGATCTAATTTCGCCTACTAGAGAGTGCAAGCAGTCGATTGTCAGGCGGGGCGTCCTGTAATTAACAATGACTACGAGTAAGGAGTACGGCTGACTAGACGCACTTGCATTGGACATAAGGGCAATACTCTTTATGAACTTTTTTAGCTCAGCTTGTGGTTTTTGACAAGTCTAGGGCGATCGCTATTTTTATCTCCGCCTCCTACTTTAGCACCAGTCAAGGGACGTGCAGTAGATTTTGCAGTGGAGCATCAAAATTTTCGGCACGGACTGGAACACCCGGCCACCAACCGAACCCTCAACAAGATACAAAAACTAAAATTGAAAGTTGCACTCCCCAAAGCCACGAGCTAAATTCAAACTTTGGATGACTGCAACATCTTCAATAAAAGCTGCCACCGCGAACGGTGCATTTCTTGGTGCGTCATGCTGTGAGCCTGCTGGAGAGATGCCTTGCCCATACTTTGAAGCTGAGGCAAGTTTTGCCCCGACCATTCGATCGAATCTGCTAAGGCTACAGGGTCGTTAGAATGAATCCCCAGAGATAATGCTATTATTTTGGTGGCTGGGAATAAGCGCTGCATACTGCGCGCGGGCTACCAGCCGCCCAGCGTTTCCCTATCAGGGATTGAAAAAAGGGCAGTCTCGCACGCTGGTGCTAATCTTAAAACCCTATCAGGGATTAACAACGCCATATGTAATGTCAATGAAGCTGGATTGTGACACTACATATAGCGCATTTCAATATTTTACAGTTAGCGGCAACGACTTGACGCCCAAATTTGCGATCGACGCGAGCCGATCGCACAAACGCCGCCATCCGAATTCGCGAACAACACCTATGCACCCGGCTGTGCCGGGTACATTAGCATCAAAGTGAATGCCGAGTTCTGCGCGAACGCCTTTATCCGAAACCACAGGATCGGGCGAAATGTGGAAAAAATCGCCCTCCACGCCCCTTGTCTCTAAATAGTAAGGTTCGCTTGGAATTTGATATTTGCCCGCAGGTATCGGCCCTTTCCCCCTTACCCACTCGTCGCCGGGGCGTTGCCAGTCGGCGCAGCCGGAAGTTGCTACGTAGTCAATCGCCTCTCCGGTCGGGTAGAGCAGTTGCAAATTTCCGTAAATGAGCTCTGAAGATTGAGCTAAATTCATTGTAAAAATTAGTTGATGCATTCTATTTTCTGTTTAATTTGTTCAATTAAGCTTTGAATTTCCGAGAGCGATTTTTGACCCGATGCAAAATCTCTAAATTGGGCTAGCATCATCCCTTCGATGTATCCATACTCTTTGCATAAATTTTCAAGGCAATTTAACAATTGAAATTGTGTTGCTTCTTCATTTAAAAGCAAACTAGCTTCGCGGATGGTCATTTTGTGTTACCGATTGTTTTGGGGGCGAAACTAACAAACCTCCTAGTAATGTTAAAATTGGAGCCAAAAAAGGAATAAGCGGCACGGGATTTTCTTTTCCAAAAAGCAAGATTACTCCAGCGCCAACTAGCATGATCACAGATATGTTGAGCGACGCAACAGTGAACCGATAAGAGTATTTGTCCACCTTTTAAAACCCCGTGTTTTCATTGTTGTATTCTTTCAATAAATCCTCTTGAATGTCGTGAATTCCTCCTCTTACGTGATAGCCGTGATGCGTTTTAAGATAATTTTGAATGTCTCTCACTTCGGCGCGTTGGCTTATGTAAAGGCTCCGAAGTACAGTAAGCTTGCGCTGAATATTAGCCAAAAGAGTGAGAACTCCCCGCGTTACGTTCCAAAGGACAATTAAACTAATAATTGATGTCAAGATAGTCCCTAAGAGGGATGCTACGTCAGCAAAATTTTTCACGGCATTAAAATTGTCCTAATTCAATCAATTTGTCCGCTATATTCCCATATAGCTAAATTCCCCGTATCAGCTATATACGTATACAAATCAAAAGAAAGACTGTAAGTAGTTTTTACGTTAAAAATATGCAATTGTGGTTCTCCAATAATGAGCTTTTTGGGAAAACTTACAATTGCATCTTGACCACCGCCAATTACAAGCCCAGTGCTAATTTTTTGTACTAACTGCCCCCCAGATTTTCCCAAATGAAAACCGCTAGGAAAATTTAAAAAGCACAAAATAATTGGGGAACTAAGTAATACTGGACAAATCTGCCGTGGAAATGGATCTAAAGTTTTTGGAATAGATACAAACCAGACTTGATTCCACAAATTAGAGTTAGCTTGTAGTTGGATCATTAAAATTAAGTGGTTACAGTTTTTTTGGCAATCACTCGATTGTTATACAGTAATTCCGCGTAATTGCCTTTTCTTGAACCTAATAGTCCTGTCATCGTGGCATTAGCCATTGCAGTAGCAAAAGCAGTTTTTGCACCTTTTAAAGAAGCATCACTGTTTCCACCAAAAGGTACAGTAACACTGTCGTCAATGTGGTCTACTACTCTTGTTCCCCAAGCAGTTACTTTAACTGTAGGCGTAGCCTTTAATCGTGTAAACCGGATGCGCAAAACTTTGTCGTGATTTCCTTTGAAATCTACCAAACTAGAATTTGCTACTGCTGTAGCTGCCGCAAGGTCTAATCCTAAAATAGGGGCTGGATCGGTAACAAGTGCGCCCGCTTTAGCAGGAATAGGCATTAGCACAAAAAGATTTTCGTCTTCGATGCTTCTGAAATAAGCTTTACCGCCCGGATCTTCTGCTTTATAAGGTTTGGGAGTGGCGGCCAACTTAGTCGCTTCTCGTGCCGCTTCCCGTCGCTTGGCAATTTCAGCTAATCGGTTGAGTTCAAAATAGGTGCGCGGTCTACTCATGTGTTTATTGGATAAAAAATTTTTGTCTGTCAAATCCTACATTATTGTTTTTTCCTTTATTTTGGTAGGGTTTTGCTCGCAATTTAAAATTACAACCCTATAGGGTTGTAGAAATTTTATGTTATGTTGAAAACACCTTACCGCAAAGCTTTTAAGCTATTATGACTACTGTTACAGTTGGAACAAATAGCACTATTAAAGGTGTTACCGCTGAAAAGCAATTTTGTCAGTTGATTGAATATTTCCAAGAATTAGAACTAGCCAACGGCAATACTACTAGCTACGTTAGCGGCAATTACGACAGCGACACTTTGATATTTACAGGCGATTTTACGATGCCTGTTAAATTCACTGGAACGGGTTTGAGTTTTGTCGGGAAAACCGAAAGCTTTTTATCGGGAGCTTTCAATCCTGGGGCGGGCGGTACTTTTACAGCTACCAACGCCTTAGATTATTTCTTGCAGGTACTGGCGCTGATTTTGAACTACCAAAACAGCGACGTTAAAAACCCTAACAAAATCAAAAATGTCAGCGCTTCTATTAACGCTAGCAGCGGCACTGTCAGCGGTAGTTTCACAATGCCTTTTGCGCGAGTTATTACCGATACGGGCGTGACTCTTACACCAGCCGAATATTTACTAACTTAAAAAATGCCCGGTTATACTTTTCCTATTTTGTTTGAACCGCTAAAGGCAAATAATTCGATTCAAACAATCTTTGACACCAATACTTTAGTTGCCCCCATTAAAACTGCGATAGCTGGTTACATCGCGACACTGGATTTGCCTACCGCTGAAACCGCTCATTTATCTTGGGAGAATTGCGGGGCAGAGATTTATCTTGAGCAATTGGTTGCCACTTACCATTTACCTAGTTTGGGGGTGCAGACACCCGCACCGGCTCTCAAACGAAGTAGCACGCTTGCTGACAAAGTTGCCGAAATTTCCTCGCTTAACGGGCAATATCCTAAATGCCAGTTGATGCTTTACGTGCGAAATAGCGCCGCCGACCCGTGGGTTTGGAAGAACACCGAAGTGATTCAAAACTACGGAAACCGCGCAAACACGCTCGATTTAATCCCGTATTTAAGCCAGGGAACATTAGATATTTTTGGCAAAGCAACTCAAGTTGGCATCCAATTTATTAGCGACCCCGTTTTCAAAACTACGCTGCCGGTTGTTGGCGATCGCCTTTCAATCAAGGGAGCGCTGCGGGTTGAAGTCAGCCAGTTTGATTCAAAAAAAAATGATGTGATCCAGCAGTTGCTCGATCGCATAGCAATGCTGGAATTAGCTGTTAACGGACGGCTGATTGATCTGCCGCCAAATACGTTAATTGGTCGAAATACGGGCACTGGTGTTGCCGAAATCATTTCCGCAAATCAATTTGCTACACCAGCAATGATTGAACAAGCCATAACTGATTGGATAGGCACAGCACCTGCAAATTTGAATACTTTAATAGAATTTGCTGCGGCGATTAACAACGACGCTAGTTTTGCTAGCACGGTAACGACAGCTTTGGCAGCCAAAGTAAATATAGCTGGAGACGTAACAATTAACGGCAACAAAACATTTACCAGTATTCCTAGAATTCAAGGCATAACGCCCGGATTCTGGCTGGACGAAACTGACGGGGGAAAAGGTGTTTTTGTTGTGCTTGACGGAGGGTTGTTGCAAATACAGCGAAGGGCTTCTAATTTTGGTGTTTTTGAAGCTACGCTCGGCAGTTTTAATGTAGCAAGCGGCGACTTAAATTTAAACGGATTTACTTCGCTAGGAGGAAGTACCGCTATAAAAACGAAATATGTAACAGGAACAACGGCAAGCACTGGCGGCACGGCTATTGAACTTGTTCACGGATTGAATCCTTCCAAAATAATTTCAGTTGAAACATTAGTTGAATATGTGCCAAATAATTTTATATCTAAAGGATATACGCTTTCTCCGGGATACGAATACGACGTAATCGTAGGCGCGGCAATTAGCGTTCGGTTAACAGCGGACAATTCCGCAAGTATTTTAAGCAAACCGGTGCGCGCTTTTATCATTTACTCTGCATAGATATTGATGTTGACATGAGCAAAATTAGCAACGGGATAACACAAGCAACTGTATCAGCATCAGCGGAGGGCGTCATTTCCGCAGAGGGCAATATTGGAAAAAATAAAAGCAGCGGCTCTATTGATAGCGAAGGAATTTGGGATTTAGGAATCGATTTTAAAGTAGGGGGATTGGGAATTACCAACGATTACGGCGGTGCAATTACCGTGAGCATCGCCGGCCAAAGCATCACTTGGGGTAGGGAAGGGAGAAAGATTCACTACGATTTAGGTGGTTTTGAAGTAATCGTAGAAGCTCGGGATTGCGTGGTTACGGAAACTAAAAAAATTATGGGGATGATAGTCGCTTCGCATACTTATCCAGACCCGGGATGCAAACTGCCAGAGCCGCCAGGATTACCAGAACCTCCAAAATTGCCAGGTCCTATTAATCCGGACGGAATGACAAGTAACAAACTTGCTTATGTACTTATTGAAGGAAACCTTTCAATAATAAGTCCGACGGGATACGCAAATAGCACAAAAAGTAGCACAATTCAAAAAAGTAATACAGTTGCCGAAGAAGTACCGGAAAATGTGCCAGTTTTTACAAATTACCTTCCATTTACAGTCAAATCATTAAAAAGTTTTGAGAACACAAGAGAAGTTTATACGAACGGCGTGTGGCTCCCGGGTACGGCTTCAGGTACTCAATTGCATGGAGTTAATTATTCAAGGCAAAGTCAATTTTTCTGGGCTGATAATATAATCAAAGTTTTTCCCATTAACAATGTTTTAGATTTGGGGATACCTGTTATAACGGGTAACGGCGAACTCGTTCCTTTAGACGTAACTGCGGTTGTGTATTACGGTAAAGAAAATGTGATTGCAAGTTATATTAAATATCGAAATAACGATCCAAACAAAAATTACTCATCAGCCTACACTACGTCGTCCGATCAAGCGATAGTTTCTAAAATAATATACGTTGGCAAGCAACCAAAGCCACAACCATTTTTACAACCGGGAGTACCCCCACACATGAACAACTGCTGCGAAGAAATCCTCGACACGCTTGAGGATTTGAAAGACGTTTTGCACGTTGATTTTTTCAAAAAGAAGAAATTTCCCGTACCCACTTATTTGCTAGCACCGGGCTGCGAGCCGGGCAAAACAACAGACGCCGAAAATTACTATCACCTCTTTCAAAAAATGTTTCAGGCTATCGCCCACAACACGATTGTTAGCCCGCAAATTGATATTCAAGATGCGGATGCCGTTAAAGAAGGCGACCAAAGAATCAATGAGAGATATCTTTCGGCAACTGGCTGGGCAGAAGCCGTAACCAAAATTCTCTACGAAATTCTGGATGATGGAAACATCGGAACAAACATGGATATTCGCACGGGTGTCACCGTGACCCAGTTATTGGTAGCAGTTGCTGATTTATCCTATAAAGTTGATTGCATAATTGACTGCATCGGCGTGACTACCAAACGCACCAAAGGGGAAGTTGAAACATCTTACAATTTAGTAATTGAAGGAGAAAACACTAAGGGTTTTGACCCCAAAAAATCAAATCAACAACTTGATTTGAATAGTGACATTAGTACCGAAAAACTATTGTCTGGGCTGCTGCGGACTCGGAAAAATCCAATAGTAAAAGAGGAAATACACCCTAAATCGCCCACTTTGTTTGAACTTTTGCAAGATTTAAAAAATAAATAATATGGCAATTAATTTGGCAAAACCTAATCAAGCACTTATTAAAGCCGCCATAAAAATGAAAGTGCTGGAAACGGTTGAAAATATGCGAGTCGAGCGCGCGCTTGAACGCGAGAACATCAACCGCGCTGTCGGTGTTGGGAATTTCAAAAACTTTGAGAAAGAATACAACTCCGAGTACGAGCAAAGTCGAAACGGTGTCAAAGACCCTGTTCCGAGCAAGCGGAAATTGAAAAAAGTTTCGAGCAATTTAAACCTTAAAAAATTGATGTAGTTATGGCAACACAAAAACAAGAACAACCGGGAATCACTTTAAATAATACGAGTTTGGCAGTCAAACTTGGTTTGCCTTTAGGTGATTTTTTCAGCGATATCGGTTCCAGCATGAAAGCTTGGCTCGAAAAGGGATTAATTAATCTCAAAAATTTAGCCAAAAACATGATTGAAGGCGCGAAAGAATTAGCCAAAGCTATTTTGCGCGGCGATTGGAACTTATTTAAAAGTTGGTTGAAGGAAAATCCAGTTGCCGTCGCTGCGGGGATGGGTGCGGTGATTTTAATTGGCGGTGTAGTTGTCGGCGGCGTTGTCGCGGGCATTGGTGCAATTGCCGGAGCGATCGGAGTCGGCGGCGCTACTCTTGCAGCCGTTGGCAGCACGGTTCTCGGCGCGGCCGTGAGCTTCGGCACTCAAGTTTGGAATTTCGATTTTAACAAAACTGACGCCGCCATTCTTGCAGAAATTAATGCAGCTTTTGGCGGCTTGGCTAATGTGGCCGGGGAAGCGCTGGGCCGATCGCTTGCGGGGTTCATAGTCAACCGCAAGGAAACCCCGAAATTAAAAATCAACATCAAAGCGACCGCAACGATGTTCTTAGAACTTGACGACAACGGCGACAACGACATTGCAGAGGAAATTTTGGAAAACTTATCGTCTCTTGGGTGGGCTTTTTACCGGTTTGCTCAAAAGGCGTTGTTCGCCCAGGGATACATGAACTTTCGCCGCTGGGCAAAACAGAACGTAAAATCGGGGATTCCCTGGATTGACAGGATGATTGCAAGCTGGGGCGAAGAAGGCGGCAAACCCTGGGTGATCAGCCAGCAAGTCAACGAAGTTGTCGAAGCGATCGAGAAGGAGAATGACGCGCTGGGCAAATTTTTGGAAGGCACGATCGAAGGCTTCGGCGACGGTTTCAAGGAATTTTTAGTATTTGAGTACCGATAATGAGCGCCGAAAGCAAGGTTCGCAACCGACTCAAAAGAGTCAATCCGCCGACTAGAATCGCCGGACAATCAGAACAGAAGATTTCCGAGCACAACTACTTTGCCGTTTACGATCTGGAATTCACGGAGCCAAGCGAGGCCGAACTGAAAGCCGCCGCCGAGAAAGCCGCGCAAGCTAAAAAGAGAAACGGGAAGGAAACTCTCGACACTTTAACGCTGACAATCAGCGGCAACGACTTCGCGATCGCCCTGCAAGCTTCTCTGCTGGATGCTATCCGCGATTTGATTCGCTACGAACTCAAGAAAATTAAGGGCGGCGATTCGGAGGAGGAAAGCGGCAAGCAAGGGGTAGAGCGGGCCGGTCATCCAGAGGTCAAGCTGTGGTTTTTTGAAAAAGCCGCTGACGTAACGCCGGGATATACTCGCCTAAAAGGGGAGATTAGTTTTGATTTGATGAATTTTGTCGATAGTTCAAATCTGGCAAAACAGGGTAAAAGTCAATTGATTAAAGAATCTGACATCAAGAAGCTTTCAGCCCAAATCAAGACTATTTTTACTGAGGCTTTCAAGTGGGAGCGCGGAGAAAAAATGGTTGTGTACCACGACTGGGAACGTGGCTATTCATTGCAGATTTTATGTCCGACAGAAGCCGAAGGGGTGCGAATTGTTAAAGAAGTGTTAAAAATTCAAGGGCATGAATTGCGATCGCAATTCCTAAAACTAAATTTACCCATTGGAACTCCGAAGCCTACAATTCCCATTCCGAAAGATGAAGAGGTACTTGGAAAGAAGCGCAAGCACAAGCGATACCGCCCAAAAAGCACGGTTTACTATTCCTACGCAACGCTGCATTTACCGAGTTACGGGCAGAAAATTGCACTGGCGTAGAAATGCTTATTACCACTATGCTTAAAGGAATAGGCTAAAATGTGAGTAAGTTTACTGGTAACTTTAATGATTGATGATAATGCGACCATTACTGATGATACTGTTATTAACAACGGCGTGAAACTTCAGACAGAAGTTAACGCAAACACTAAGAATTATTTAAGACATGAAGCTATACGCAAGGGTTTGACGATGGGGCAACTGTTAGATGAAATCATAAAAATGTTTTGTCTTGACGTACCAAAAAGCACTTCTTAATTGACACGGCAAATTATTGGAAATTGACCTCGATTTAATCAGGGTTTTAGCAGCCCTGGGCGGGAGGGTTTTTTGATACGGGCGATTATTTACTGTCGGGTTTCGACGGACGATCAGAATTGCGATCGGCAAGAGCGAGATTTGAGAGAATTTGCCGATCGCGCCGGGTATGAGGTTGTGGAAGTTTATCGCGAGACTGCCAGCGGTGTCGCATCCGATCGCCCGGAGCGCAAAAAAATTATGGCGGCGGCTCAGGCAAGAAAGGTTTCGGCGGTGCTCGTGACCGAGGCCTCGCGGTGGAGCCGGAGCACGATCGACTTGCTGGGAACTTTGCAGAGTTTAAATGCTTGGGGAATCAGTCTCGTTACTTTGTCCGGCATCAGCTTAGACCTGAATACGCCGCAGGGCAAACTGATGGCGGCCATACTTTCAGCGATTGCTGAGTTTGAGCGAGATTTGATTCGCGAGCGGGTAAAGAGTGGAATTGCAGCGGCGCGGGCGAAGGGGCGGAAGTTTGGCAGACCGCGAGTGCCGGAAAGTGCGATCGCCTTCGTGCATCAGTTGCGGTCGCAGGGCAAAAGTTACTCGCAAATTGCAGCGGCTTCTGGAGTCAGTCGCACGAAGGTATCGGAGCTTTGCCGCCAGAGTTCCGAAGCATAGTGGCAATTTCGGCGGGGGGGATTCCGGCCGCTAAGAGCGATCGCACTTCGGCAACTTTCGCCTGAGAAATTGGCGAATCGGTATTACCCCCGCGAATGTGAATGTGCCGCATTCGGGAACCATCGCGGTACGAGAATCGGAAATACTCACCGCTGCGGGCCGTCCCGCGAGGGGAGTAAGCCGAGATGGCTCGTGATACAGAATCAATGTCAACAGGCTCGACAGTGTATTCTGTATCAACAGGCTCGACAGTGTATTCTGTATCAGCAAGTGTAGAGGCTGGTGATACAGAATCAACGTTGAGGGGTGGCGGCGCTTCTTCTGTTACGGGCGGGGCGGGTGCTAGTTTAACTTCGTCGGGATAAAGAAAGTCCCACTCGTTTGTAAAAGGATTCCAAAATTGCAGCGAGCCGTCGATCGGGTGTACCCGATTAACCTTGTAAACTTCCCCCCGCTTCACCCATGCAGCGATTGCTGGCTTCCTTCGCAGCATCACGTAGTCACCGGCTTTATAGAGGCTTCCCACTTCAGTCGCGGCGGTGTCAAAGAGTGAAAGTTGAGTGCTGCTAATCATTGGTTTTTTCTACTTCAACAAGTTGCAAGTTCGGAAATATGCAGCGCAGTTTGTTATTGATGTAAGCCAATTCCCAGTCCTCTATCTGGAGTTTCGGCTCACCGGGACAATGAACGCTCGTTTTAGTAAAATCGACTCCCCGCTGCTTGAGGTTTCTCTCGCAAATTTTGATGTATTCGTTAATCAGGCCGGTAAATTCAATAAATGTGTGGCAGTTGGTGGCGATCGCCTCGCGATAGTAGTTGTGCGAGGCAATCTCCATTGCCTCCAATATCTCCTCTGGGGTTTGGGGAGAGTCTGGGAGCTCTTTCCTAGCT
Organism: Microcoleus sp. F10-B2; assembly: GCF_036704965.1. Classification (NCBI taxonomy): domain Bacteria; kingdom Bacillati; phylum Cyanobacteriota; class Cyanophyceae; order Oscillatoriales; family Microcoleaceae; genus Microcoleus; species Microcoleus sp. F10-B2. Next base: position 13,368 of record NZ_JAUBTB010000022.1, read on the forward strand.
CCTCCCAATAGAGCTACTGCTTCTTCCTTGGTCAACATTAATTTTCCTCTAAGTAGTGTCTACGGTTTGTCTACGACCTGTCTACAATTGATTCGCCGCTGCTTCCATCCGGTCTAGGGTTTCTTCTGCTGTTAGTGTCGTTATAGGTCTTGTTGGTTGGGAGGGTCGGCAAGTTCTTCTGTCAATTCCCAGCCCTCCCCTAAAAACTCGCGAGCCAGCGGTGAATCTAGCGATTCACAAAGCTTTTTTGCGGCTGTTTCGGCTATTTTGTCAACGCGGGGAAACCTCTGGATGGCTTTTAAAGATTGAGCGGCAACGATTAGGCAATATATGTCTAGACCGCTCAATGTTACTTGTACGGCTTCAATCTTTTGGAGTTCGGCGAGAGCACATTTCACGTCGCGTTTTTTCACAATTTCAAAGCGAGAAATTTTCAGGAGGGGATGTCTCAAGAGGGAAGCCTTCAGGGGGGAAGTTTTTACTGCTGCTCAACCCCCAGCCGCGCTCAATGGCCGAAAATGTAACGGGGCAATGAACAAACAATCTTTGCAGTTTGAGGGCCGCAATTTTAGCGCAACACAGCAGCGGGGCTAATTCCTCGCAGTTTAGGCTGGAGCCGTGCAACGCTTGCACCGCTAGGATAAGAGCGTTCGCCTCGTGGCCGTCAAAAGAAATTTGCAAGTTCTTAAGGTTTTCTAGCTCGCGTGAAACTTCATCTACGTCAAAATATTCCATGTCTATTTACTGTCTAGTGGTTGTCTAGCAGCCGATCGCCCGAAAGCGACCGATCGGCAAATTGTCTACATATCGAACACTTCAAAACCTTCAGCCTCAAACAATTTTTTTACCTTCTCAAACATGGCGGCGCCGCTGGCAAGAACTTCAGGAGGAATGTCCTCGCCGCTAACAATTTCCGCGACTTTGTAACCGGTGCAGCGGCAGCCAAGATTTTGAAGAAATCTCTCGCAAAATTTTTCGCACTGTTGCCAAGGCTCTTCTTCAGTTCCCTCTGGTACGAGAATGTCGGCTTCTGGATTCCAGCCAAGTTCCAGCACTTTGTACGTTTCTGAATCCGGATTGAATAGATTTTGCAATTGCCGTGCAGTGTTGATCGCAATCTTGGTAAAATCGTCGTCCACAGTACCTGGATGACGAGTTGCCAGTTGGATATGGCTAATAATTGCGATCGCAGCCAGCGGTGGAAGCTCTACGGTCGCTGGCGGCAAATCCTGCATCGCGTTCATTTCGTCGGCGTATTTCTTAAGGTCGGGGTGTTTCATTATTTCTTGTCTAGTGGTTGTATAGCCGATCGCCCTTCACGACCGATCGGCAAACTGTCTACAAACTGCCTACAAACTGTCTACAAATTGTCTACGCCGCGCTTTCCCTGCTTTCCCGGCTTAGAGCAACAGCATCTTTGAATCCCTTGCCTGCTGAAAATGCCGGAACTACAGTCGCCGGGATATCCATCGTCTCTCCGGTTTTGGGGTTGCGGCCCTCGCGAGCTTGTCGGTCGCGGGCTTCAAAAGTTCCGAAACCGACTAAAGTTACTTTTTCGCCGCTGGCTACACCTTCGACGATTGAGTCGAGGAAGGCGCGGATTACTAAAGCCGCTTGCTTCTTGGTGGTTACAGCTTTGTGCGCTGCTGCGTTTTCCAGGTCTCCTAGGTTCATAAGTGCGATCGCCTTTTAGTAATTAGTTATTAGTCATTAGTAGCGCATCAGCACCCAGTCAGGTAAGCGTGCCGCCCCTTGATTGTCAGTCCTAGTAATTTCGCTAACTTCGCCGATCGAGCGTGTATCAATTCGCCTCTTAAGAAAATGGAAATTTTTTTTAATTCTGCTTTGGATCTCTTGTAGTCAGATAGAGGGATTTTTTCATTCTCAGCAGACGGATAATGATTCCAGCAGCCGCTGGCGTGTTTGACAGCTATCATCAATTCCCCTCTGTGTTCTATAGAATCACCTACATCTTTCCCTTTGTAAATCATCAGAGATTTTCCAGCATAAATAACATTGTTGTTTCCAAAAGCGAGCCCTATTTCTATCGTTGTTTCTCCCATCGCCATGATGGGCTGCTTTTCTTCATGAGAGAACAAGGTCAAACTGTCCTTAAGGGAGAGGGAGTGGGCGAGTTTTTCTACAACAAATAAGGTTATGCCTTTTAAGCGGCGCAACCAAGAATGCACTAGAGGGTCTGCAAGATTTACTCGACCTAATATAGGTTGTGCCATACTCCAGTGATTGTCCCATAATTCCTTCGCTTCTGCTCTGGAGATAGTACGGGTTTCGATCTCGTTAGCAAAATTACTCATGCTCGCCCAGAGCAGAAAAAGCCCTTGAGATTTCTCTAGAGTTTCAAGAAACTTGTGATTAAAAATCGGAACGAATTGACTACACAGCTCAACTGCTTCATAAGGCGACTTTCCGTGATGGTTGATTAGGATATTTGTGGTTTGTACCGCTTCCTCGGATAAGAAACAAGTAAAATCTTCTCCCAATGACGGCACCGGCATACCTAATTGCTGAAGCTCTCCTTCTAGTTCCTGAATGGTGGTGAGTCTGTTTGAAGTTCGGGGCATCGACCCAAAATAGGGGTCGAGCTGCTTCCTGCGTTTGGCTTCACCCATGATTTCTCCTTCTTTGTGCGATCGCCTTTTAGTAATTAGTCATTAGTCATTAGTCATTAGTAACGCAAAACCAGCACCCGACGGCGATGCTGGCTTCTGTTGCGGTTATTCTGCGAGGTTTTCCCCGCTGTGGCTGGATGATTCTCGTTGTTGCTGCTCTATTAACTGCTGCTGCTGCGCTAACTGCTGCTGTATTAACTGCTGTTGCTGTAGCAGCATCTCTTGCTGGCGCCGCATCTCTTGGTACTGTTCTTCCTGCTGTTCTTTGAGCTTAATTAAGTTCTTGAGCTTCTCTTCATACTCTTTGACCTCCTCCCGATACCAGACGATGCACTCGTTCGATTTGACCAACTGCTTGCGAGTGTCATCTATTAGTTGGTCAAGAACTCCCCCAAAGGGGTGGCAATCTCCACCTCGCGCCGCGCTATCTTCTCGATTAAGTCCGATGAACTCACTCCGAACTCCTCCGCTATCTGCCGAAAGAGTTTCGCCGCTGTCGGCGTGATAGTGAAAGTCCTGCTCGTTCTCAGTTCCCCGTACTCTAAGTGTTTCGCCTTTCTGGATTTGACCATGCTCTTGGTGATTCATAACGTCTTCCTTAAAAGATTACCAAAATCACACTTGTGATGTTGGCAATATTACAAGTGTGATTCTATGATAGGCGAAAGTTCACACTTGTAAAAGAGTGCACTGCATACCCTTAATGTTGCCGGGTGGGATTCCACCCTTTCCCCCTATGCACTACACGCTCGAAGAACTGAAACAGAAGAGTTTGACGGAATTGAAGGAAATCGGGCATCAGCTCAGCGTGTTCCCCGACAGCGACAGGCGGTACCGGCAAAACTGGATCGATGCCATTGCCGGCACCCAACCCCCGCTGCTGCAACTGCTGGAAGCTTCCCCGGTGGAAGTGGAACCAGTCCAGGAGGCGATCGAAGTTCAAGCCACCGAGCCGATCGAAGTTCAACGCCAGGAGACACGTTTCAACCTTGATATCTGTTGGGTAGTGGACGCTGAGGATCGCTTTGTTGGTTTTCTCCCGGTTCCCGCTGATGAGTATCTCAGTGGGCGTAGAAGTTTTGCGGCTAGACCTGGCGATCGAGTTGTCGAGCCTGGCTCAGTGATTATCAAGCCGATCGAAGTTCAAGCCACCGAGCCGATCGAAACTCCCCCCGGTGTCGAGTCCAAATTCGGCCGCATCGTTTATCCCAAAGTGACCGTTAAGCCGATCGCACAAAATGCAGAAACTAGACCCGAACTCGCCAGAACAGAAAGTGCTGATGTATGTAACGGGCGCTCTCATCCCGCCGAATCAGTTCGAGATAGCAATAGCGCTGAAACTGAAGCACTGGGAAGCGAAAAAGGCGATCGAGTTCTGGCAGTGGCAGGGAATCATCAAGCAGGTCGAGGGGGAGTTTTACTCCATCAGCCAACTGAACTAGCGGCCTTCAACGATGAAAAACCTCCGAACCGTGGCGACGGTAAAGGGCGGCTCGAAAGTGAGCCAAGAATGAGCCAAAGTGCGATCGCACAAGCGGCCGAAAATTCCCCCGGTGTCAAAGTTGATCGGAATCCGATCTTGACCGGCATCGCTCTGTCTGATAGGTTTCTCGCCACCTACCCGCCCTACTTCGGCGAAATTCACTACAAGGCAGAGGCAGACACCGGGCAACTGAATTTGCTCGAACCGGACATCGCAGACGAACCGCCAGACCCGGATGATTTTGAATCCCTCGATGCGTTCCGCGAGGCGATGGCTTGCTGGGACGCAGAAAACCCTGAACCGCTTACTGTATCTATGGATTCGATGTGCGAGTGGGCACCGTGCTCCGACGACTGGTACGAGCCGGAAGCCGGAATTATGCCGATAAAAGCTTCCTCCATGCGAGAAAGTTCCAGCACTTTGGAATTTTCTATTCCCACATTTGACGCTTGGTGCGATCGCGCAAACCGACAAAACGACCGCGACGAACCGCCCGACACAGGGAATTTTGCCCGATTGCCGGGGCCCAAACCGCCCAAATTTCCTCCAAGGGCGATCGGGTCGGCGGACACTGCCAAAAAGTGCTTAAACGCAAACCGGCATACTACATCCACCACAATTGCAGCCCAAACGCCTATTACCTGCACAGTCGCCGCTGGCAGCAGTCGGCTAGGGCGAGATCCTCCAGGAGGTGATGCCATGTAATCAGCTATTTGCTTTGTGCAAGCGTTTTTCCATATCACCCCTTCTGAATCTGAACAGCGCGATCGTCTTAGGAGACGTTAGGGCGATCGCTTCCTCACTCCCTCTTTATGTCACCGTCATGTGACTGAACTTTTTAAAACATCAACTAACAGGTATCAAATCAATGACTACTCTCAAGATTTCTATTCCCGTTTACAAAAAAAACGAGTGGGACAACCTCTCCAAAAAAGGAAAAGTTGAAGTTTTCAGTGAAGTAGACAATCTTTCCGAAGGCTACGAATCATTGAAAGTTCAGATTGACGAACTGCTCGCCGAACTCAATGCCCAAAACCGTTTAGCAGAAAGTGCGCGCGCCTTAGAAGTAGAAATAGAGCACCAGAGTTACAAATTGAAGTCGCTGCTCAAAGATATTGAAAAAGCAACCGAACATTACGAAAGTTTGAAGCTTTTTTTGCAAGCGCTAGGAGTCGATCCGATCGCACAGAGACTGACGTTTGACAAGCGTTTTTTACCGCAAGAATCTTCTTTAGCTGAAGTCAAAGTTATCAGTCAATCCGAGTTTTAATTACCATGCAACTCACTCTAAACTCTGATTTCTCAGACGAGTGGTGCGAACCCCCAGAAGCGGAATTTCAGCCGCTTCTGGACTTCGAGAACGAAATTCTCAACCAAGCACCCCACAACGATATTTCACTCCTCACCCAACGCATCAAACGCAGCTTTCTCGACTACGTGCGGCAAGGAATCATGCTGGAAACCGTGCGCCGCTACCGCTTGTACAAACGGCAATACGCCGACTTTGCCGAATACTGCAAGCTCGCACTCGGGCGATCGCCGTCTTACTGCCATCGCATAATTCAAGCGGCCCAAGTCTGCATCCACCTGATCAAATCCAAATTCAAAATTCTCCCGACCTCAGTTGCCCAAGCCTCGCCGCTGGTGAAATTCGCTCAAGTAGACGAGTACGGGCAAACCCAATTAGAAGAAAAATGGCAGACCGTACTCGACGGACTCCCGCCCCACTCGATCACAGCGGCAAAAATTGCCGAAGCCCTGGACGAGAATCCAGAAGATAGGGCCAAGCAAGTCCGCATCGGCGGACAATCCTACCGACTGCTGCTGCAGAAAGCAGCAGCGGCCGGCATGGCAGTCAGTAAGTATCTTGAAATGTTGATCGGCGGCGGCATCGAACCGCCCGACGACGAGGAACCCGACGACGAGGAACCGACAGAGCTCACACCCGAACAAGGGGAAATTTGCGATCGGGCCGAAGCTTACGCCAAAGCCAAGCCTGCTGGTGGATTTGCTATCAAAACGCCATCAGAATGCCATCAAAAAGCTATCAACTTACCCGGTAGATCCGGCAAAGTGTCGGACTCATCCTAGGAGACTAACCATGCACAACACTTTTACTTACAGGCACGCTGACTTGCCCCCAGTTCGACCTGAAATCAAAGCCGAAATTGTTGCTTTGGGCATTCACGTTGACGATTTAATTCTGAAAAGCCAGGGTAATTTTCGCGAACTAGAGGAGCTAGCGGAAACACTAGACAACGGTCTAGACAGTTGCCAACTCAATCTCAACTCGATCCGAATAGTTGCCGACGACTCGCAGCCATCTATCAGCATGAGAGATTTGCCGATGGCAGAGAAACAAATCATTTTCTCGACAGCCCTCACGTCTTCCATCGCGATCGAGACTTTATCTTCAATTTTTGGCAAAAGCCCTCAGCAAATAGCTAGCGAGCTTTCAGAAAAAGCACAAGATTTTAGCGAAACCGTTACAAGCGGGCAAGTAAACGCAGTGATTGAAGAGTTGCTGCAAATCTGGCAAAAAAAACCGGGTCAAACGGTTTACAGAATTGAGGTTGAGGCTAATTAGCCCTCCCAACCCAGGACACGCCTAAAAATAGAAACGGTTAACCGCATTAACCGCTTCTATCAGGCGGATAAAACTGCCTTGCTATTCCTCTACCTTCATAACACATGACCGCAACCAAACCTACTGGCAGTCAGCGCCGGATCGACCAGCTTAAAGCGATCGCAATCGAGCGCGGCTTCACGAACGAAGACGCCAAACCGTTCGGCAAACTTTCTAAAACTTCCACGTGGGAAGCCCTGTTAAAACTGCACGCCGTCGAGACTGCAGACAGTGCAGACACCGTTGACTGGACTAACGACGGCTCGTTTCCTGTCTGCGGATTTACCAAGCAAAACCCGCCCATCAACTTTTTAGACTGGGTTGATTTTTCCCAACTTGTCGCATTTGCGATCGCATCGGCGGGAGCGTTCGTGCTGGCAATCTCCCTCTGGCCACAACTCGGCCCCTTAAATCTTTTCCCTCCAGTCCGCATCAACATTCAAATCGGAGCAAAGTTATGAGCTTACAATTACGCCTTTTCGGTGGCGGCCGGTCCGATGCTGGAAAACTTACTGCCAGCAATGACGGCAACCACGTGATCGACAAATCAAAAGTTTTGGCAGCTACCGATGCCGGAGTCATAACTCCCACTAATCCCGGCAACTTTTCCAGCATCCGATCGGTTCCCGTTGTCCCTAACCCTCGCTACTTCGATCGGGAACAAGCCGATCGCTTGAAGGATTTGGCAAAGGAGAAAACCGACGGAGCCCGACAATCCAAACGCGCATATAAAGCCTTGACCAAGATTGAGGAAGCCGACAAAACCGTACATAAGGAGCACAGGAAATACGAGGGTGCTGTCGCCGAAAACGAGCTTGGCAAGTTACGCGCTAACGCTGGGCTAGCCAAAAAATTGCACAATTTGCGACCCGGCTATGCACGACTGGGCTTAGGGATTGACAAGGCTGACAGCGATGCCCGCACTCGGATTGACGCCATAAAAGCCAGACTGACGGGAGGAACTAACTAAATGAAAGCGATGTATCTGGCAAATTACTTCGTTGCTGGGTGCGTCGCTTTCTCCCTTCTGGGGTGGATAGCGAGTTTGCATCCAACGGCAATGAAAATTGTTTTATTTTTGTTAGCAGCAATTGCGATTGCTTGGGGGCTGAGTTGGTTGCTTGACTACTCCCTAAGCAAGTTGCTCAAGATTTCAGTTGCTGACTTGCAAGCACTTTTAATCGGCGGTTTAGCGATGCTGCTGATTGGTTTGGGGGTGTTTTTATGCAGCTAAAACTGTTTGCGTTGAGTGCTTCTGCGGTGGTATTGTGGCTGACTCCACTGACAGCGCTCAACAAGCGCATCGGCTGGCACAAATCAGTGCAAGGTTTGAGCCTCTGCGCTGCTATTGCTTGCGCCGTGCAAGCGGGGAACATTGCCCGCCAACTGTCGGCAGAAAAGGAAATTGAGACAATTAAAACGCGCGCAATTACTGCCGACGTGATTGATGAAATCTCGACAAGTGCGTATATTTCCCAGCAAGAAAGGCAGAACGAAGCGGAACGAATTTTGAACGGCGCGCCGGAACGTTCCGATGAAGTGGAACGGTTAGAACGTTTGATGGCATTAACTTGTGACGAGCCGGAACGGCTAGAACGTTCCGAGCAAACTTCATTAATGAAGGAGGATTCTGAACGCTTAGAACAGATTTTGCAGTTAAAGGCGCGCGGTTACGGCAAGGCAAAAATTATCCTCGAATTGTGGGGAGTAAATAAAGGCGGCTCGGCTAAATACAAAGCCGCCGAAGCTGAATACAATCGCCTAGTTAACGAATAAACCGCCTGATGATGGCCGCATGACTCAGCGGCCGAAACTCCCCTTAACAAGGGAGTCGCGGGATGAGTCGCAAGGCAAGTGGCGCTTTAAGAATGAAATTAGCTTGATTGCTATCAGTTGTTCGTAAGCGCCAGCCCGCACAAACACAAATAGGACAAAATAAACGAGCCTTAATCAGTGAAGTAAGCTTAATTGCTTTTGGGAGATTCGTAGGCTCCTTTGTCCTTTCAACCCTTTCTCTCCCAAAATTAGATGAAATATTTAATCGTAGGCATTGACGTTTCTCGGTCGTCGATTGCCGCGTGTTTCCTGCTGGAAAAACCCAGTATTCCCCGTGATGACTACTTTGATGCCGATATCGAAGTGTTTCACTCGAACATTGAAAACTTGAATAAATTAAGGGCCAAAATTGAAAGCTTCAAAGCAAATAAAGTTGTAGCCATTTGCGAGCCAACCGGAATAAATTACGCGCGATTGTGGATGAACAAGCTAGCTGACTGGGGCTGCGAAATTCGCATGATCTCAAACAGCAAATTACCCAACTACAGAGCGGAACTGATGGGAAAAGAAGGCAAAAGCGGGGCAAAGACTGACGACATTGACGCTTTTGCGATCGCCTGCTGGTACTTCGACAAGCCAGAAACCAGCTACCTCAAAATTCGCGATCCCTTGGTCAGCCAAGTTAAAAGCATCTGTTTGCGACTCGAGCACCTCAACCGGGTGCAGAGTCCAATCGTCAACAGAATGAGGCAAGAGCTAGCGTGGCAGTGTCCCGAAATTGCTTTAGTGCGATCGGCAAAACTGCAAGAGGAATTGCCACCGCTGCTGTGGGGCTGGCTGGCTGGTCGCCGAAAATCCAAAAAATACGATCGCATCTTGGAGGCAACAATCGGCTCCGGTATCGAGCTTCAAACTCAGTGGGCTGCCAAGCAATACTGCGAGATTGAAGAGGAAATCTTCAAACTCAAAAAGCAGTTGGTGCAACTCATCGACAGTCCGCAGTTTACGGAGTATCGCCAAATTTTTACCAAGTTCGGGTTTGGCTATCAACTTCAGGGCTACTTGCTCGGAGCGATCTATCCGATCGAAGATTTCCTCAAAGACGGTCAGCCAGAAGTCAAGCTTCGCAAGAACCGCCAAACCGGGAAAGAATCCAAGCTTAAACTCTCAGAGCGCCGCTTCATGCGAGCCGTCGGCATGGGTGTCGTGCGGGAAGATAGCGGCCAAAAGAAGAAGGGCAAACAGTCCGGCAGCGCGCTTTGTAGAAAAGCGTTGTGGCAATGGTGTTTCACTCGCCTAGAAGTAGCTAAGAACAACCCGCCGCTAAGATTTACTTACGGTCAGGGCAAGGATGCAGAGGAAATGTCGCCGGCCGAAAACCTCAAGCGTCGCAAAAAAGGTGGTACCCCGATCAAGCTAGCCCGTCAGCGAGTGATTGCCCGGTGCATTCGGGAATTATTTAAGGAGCTGTGCAGCATTGTCAAAATCTAAAATCTAAAATCTAAAATCTAAAATCTAAAAAACCCACGGGAATAATCTGTCCGTGGGCTTTTTAATTCACTCAAAAATGTTTACAGTGAACAATTACACCAGTTTTATGGTTGTGGATGCAGTCGCGCAGTCCGTCTGTGTTACTTGCGAGTATCGGTACTGCTTGGGAATAAGCATCGTAAACTATCCGGGGCTGCTCCTCTGAAAGACTGGGAACTACAATAGCGTGATATTCTTGCAGCAACCGAAATAATTCTTTACCGCAAGCAACCGTTCCCAAAATTTGGATGTTAACCGATTTTTGCAGTTGATTGCTAAGTCTTTTGCATTCGATTAACAGTGCGCCATTGCCGAGTATATCGAGATTGACAGCAATGTTTTTCTTGTCCAAAAGTTTTATTGCTTATAACAGAACTAACACGCCTTTACTGGACTCCACTCTGCCAGCAAATAGAAGGCTGTTTGGGGAGGGAAGGTCGATGAATTAAACGTTAGAAAACGATGGTTCGCGGGTGACGATAATTGCATTTCCTGGGGCTGTTTCTTGTTGGCAGGGACTTGCTAAGGTGAAGTTTTTAAGATACCTGAAGTCTTCTGTTAGGTCTTTTGCCCACATCAGATCGACGAGAGACCTGTCACCTTTTTCATCGCAGGTGGATCTGACGTTAACGACCATCAAATAACGCTTGGTAATAGGTTCTATAAACTCGAAATCCTGTGTTTTTCCTAGTTGTTCTGAGTTGTTAGAATTAACTTGCATGCGTGACATCCTATTTATTGATTAAACGCTAGTCTATAATAAACCATAAATTGTCTGGCTCCAAAATTTGTGCGAGCGCTCGCGCTGTCTGCCGTTCATTTATGTGGTATTATACCAATTTACTAAAATAGTGCTACAGTTAGTAGGTATACCTTTTATGAATTAGTACCCAAATATAAGGAATAAAAATGTCAGTCCTGTGTCAAGATTGAAATTCTGGAAACAGAATCAGAACAGAAAGCTCTTCTGAGGAAAGAGAAAGATGCGACTCGCTACGAAAAACTGCAAGTCCTGTATTGGCTCAAGACGCAAACGGTAGAAACCGTATTATCGGCTGCTGTGCGGTTAGGAAAGCATCGTACCACAATACAAAGAGGGTTGTCTAGCTACCCTGGCGGGGGGAATAGAAAAATTATTATTCCAGAAACCCCGTTCGGGAAGACCAAAAATAATGAATCCCGAAACTCTAGAGAGATTGTCAAACCAATTGCAAGAGCCAGAAGGATTCAGTAGCTACAAAGAAGTAGATCAATGGTTGACAAGCTGCTGTGAAGTAAAAGCGGCATATCGGACAGTATATCAGTGGGCAACATATAGGCGATGGAGGAAAATAAAAAGTCTCGCGTCCCGTGAGTTAAAAACAGAAAAGTTGCGGGCAGTAGAATAATTTTAAAAAAAATGTCATCTCTAATTAAAATCAGTCTGAGCAAGAGTGATATCTTTTTAAAACAGTGGTAAAAAGTGCGATATTGGAGTGAAGATGAAAGTCGAATGGGGTTGCATACAATTCAAAGAATAAATTTGGCTGGGATCGGAATAAAACCGCAACTAAAAGTGCAAAGTATTTTTTTTTGTGGTTATAGGTCGCAGTAGAGCCGCTAACAGGAGAGGGATTTTTTTACGAGTTTACACATCTAGATACAGCGTGCTTTGAGAAATTCTTATAGCTATTTGTCAGTAAGTATCCTCTGGATTTACATATAATACAAGTAGATAATGTCGGGTTTGATAACTGTTTAAATCTGAGTATCCCATCTTAAAGTGATTTTATTGTTTCAACCTGCCTACAGCCCGGAAGTAAACCCAATAGAAAGACTCTGGGGCTAGATAAAAGAACAATTGAAATGGTTGAGATTTGAACAAATAGAAGAGTTGAGAGCGACACTGCAAAAAGAGTTAAAAAAGTTGACGTTGGAAGTCATTGCTTCTTTAACGGGATGGCAATTTATTTTAGAAACCATATCTGTAGCACGACTTTAGGAAACTGATATTAACTAAATTTATCTAGATTTTTGTCGCCGCATAATTTACAAATCTTAAAGTTTATATTGCCTGTAGGCTTGACTTGCGGCTCGGTGCAGCAGCGAATGCCGGTAAACTAACCCATTCATGTCGTCGGAATAGCCACCGCCAATCACGCAGGCAACGGGATAGCCACCAGCCAAACACGCCATCAAAACTTGCATTTCCCGGCGAAATAACCCCGTATCAGTTAAAGCTAATTTCCCCAGTTTGTCGCCGTGATGAGGGTCTACTCCTGCATCGTACAAAACTAAATCAGGCTTGACATTTGAAAGCAAACCTGGTAAAAAATTATCCAATGTTTGTAAATATTCGTCGTCCTCCATGCCGACAGGCAAAGGTACATCTAAATCACCCTTTTGTTTAGTGCCGGGAAAATTGACTTCGCAGTGCATCGAGAAAGTAAAAACGCTGCTGTCATCTTGGAAAATTACTGCGGTTCCGTCTCCTTGATGTACATCTAAATCGACAATTAAAACTTTGCGAACTAAACCCAATTGTTGGAGGACGCGGGAGGCGATCGCCAAATCATTAAAAATACAAAAACCAGACCCAAAAGCAGGGAAGGCGTGATGAGTTCCGCCTGCTGTATTGCAAGCCAAACCGCACTCTAAGGCGAGCTTTGCAGTTAGTACCGTCCCTGCAACAGCAGTGCAAGTGCGGTTAGCCAGGGCCAAACTCCAAGGCAGACCAATTCGCCTCAGAGCTTTGTTCTCAAGCGTGCCGTTGCAGTAAGCTTGAACGTAGCGTTGGTCGTGGACTAATTCAATCCATTCTTGAGGGGGAAGTTCGGGAGCGTGAAATTGCGATTTATCTGCTACCCCGTCCGCCAGCAGCATCTGGTAAAGCATCCGGAACTTTGCCATCGGGAAGCGGTGATCCGGCGGCAGGGGTGCAACGTAATTTTCGTGGTAGATAATTGGTAAGTCCATTAAAATTATTGTATAACGAATGAATCTTCCATTGAAAGCCTGCAATTTCAAATTTCAAGTCGCTGGAGAACCTGTATATGCAACAACTAAAAACAGTCTGGCAGTCCGGCAGCACCGACCCCGAAAATGCTGACAATCTCGATAATATCAGTCAGTGGTGGGGAAACCTCAACGGCAAAGAAATTAGCTGGGTAGAGCGACTGATTCCGCAAATCGGCGGTCTGAGCGAAATTCACTGGCACCCCCAGCGTTTTGACGAAACATTTGTGATAGTCAATCCCCAAATTCGTGAGGATACTCTCTATTGGTACAAACGCGGTTCTCCTGTCCAACGTCACAACACTGTTCAAAAATTAGAACTAGACAACTTGCAACAGTACTTGTACATATATCCTCAGTTGGAATCGGAACTTGTAATTCGCATAGGAAGTGCCAAAGTCAAATATCAAACACTTGAATTAAACAATCCAGAAATCGCTTTGGGAGAAGATAATATGCTTCTGCTGTGGGAGGCTGACCAAGAACTAGAAATTAAAATTAACTTCAGCAATGAAAATATTGCTAAGCTTAAGGAATTGCTGCGTTAGAAAATACTGGAAAAAGAGTTGAGATGGCAGGCTTTGGGTGCGGGATGAGCGATCTATACTCGTTAGTTACCTATCAAGATATTAAGACTTATGCGCGGGTGCGTCAAAACCAGATTTTTTTCACGAAAAGACGCGTTGCAGCCCGGGGCAACAGTAAACAACCCGGTGGTTGAGCGCAGCCAAAGCCCAGTTTATTCGCCTTGGGTCGCGTCCAGGTGTATATTTCTGCTAAAACCCTTTGAAGGTAGCAGCATAATGTCAAGAAGCTTGCGTTATCCTCCTGGGACTTTTAATGCTAAAGTCAAGCAAAAAACTGTCTCGGGTGCATCAACCGGGTTGTACGAAAATACTTCGTGGCAGCCTTGGAACAGAGGTAAAAAAACCGGTTTGTTTGGTCGGGATTGCCTAAGTCATGATATTTTTGGCAGACTAAATTTTTACATTTTTACCGTAAATAAGGGGATTTTTTACATTCATAAAAATTGGCTAACAGCGGTTAATTTGAGTTGCTAACTTATAAAAAAAATCGAAATAAAGAAATGAATAGAAGGTGCGTTATTCGCGAGCTAATATCTAAAATCAATCCTCTTTCTGGTGAGCTTAATTTTTTTAATGAAGAATTTTTGCTGGAAGACAAGTGCTAGATTTATTAAACCATTTATCTGCTGTTAACACTATAAAATTGAGAAGGGCAATACAAAAGATGGTGATCGAAAAAGAAAATATTCACATTTTAATTATTGATAACCAGCCCAACCACCTCCGGTTTCTATCAAATGTCTTGACGAAAGAAGGGTATAAAGTTCAGCGGGCAATTTCGGGAGAAATGGCGGTCAATGCTAAGTTTACTGTTCTCCCAGATTTGATTTTGCTAGATATTGCCATGCCCAAAATGAACGGCTACGAAGTCTGTGAAAGACTGAAAGCTAACAAAAAGACTCGGGAAATTCCGGTGATTTTCTTAAGCATTTTTAATGAAACTTTTCACAAAGTCAGAGCTTTTGAAGTCGGTGGTGTTGACTACATTACTAAACCTTTTCAAGTAGAAGAAGTTTTAGTGCGTATCGAAAGTCAATTGACTATCCAACAGCTATCGAAACAATTAAAACAGCAGAATACCCAACTGCAACGAGAGGTAGAATTTCGGAAGGAGACAGAAAAAGCACTCCGGGAAAGCAAAGAGCAGTTGCAAAAATTAGCGCTAAATATACCAGGAGTTATTTATCAATTTGTGAATAGGTCAGAGGGGACTTTTCAATTTGAATATATCAGTTATGCTTGTCGGGATATTTACGAATTAGAGAGTGAGGAGATTTTGAAAAATCCTGACTTGTGCTTCGCTCAAAATCATCCGGATGACCAACACTATCTGGTCAAACAAATTGCTACTAGCGCTAAAACTTTAGAACCTTTTGCCTTTGAATGGCGGATTGTTACACCGTCGGGGAAACTCAAATGGTTGCAATCTAATTCTCGACCAGAAATGCGTAATAATGGCGATATTGTTTGGTATGGCGTACTTTTTGATATCAGCGATCGCAAGCAAGCAGAAATAGAAATGACAGGAGCTAAAGCTGCTTTAGAACGGCAAGTGCAGCGAGAACTGCTGATTGCAAAAATAACTCAAGAAATTCGATCGAGCTTGCAGCCCGAACAAATATTTCAAATAGCTGCAACTCAAATCGGTTTGGCATTCTGCGTCAATCGCTGTTTGATTCATACTTACGTTACTACCCCCCAAGTCGATATTCCTCTGGCGGCCGAGTATTGCGAACCCGAGTGCGAATCTATTCGGAACGTACCCATTCCAATTTGGGGCAATCCTCACGTGGTACAAATGATGATACAAGATCTGGCGATCGCCTCCAACAATGTTTACTCAGACCCTCTTTTGCAAGCGGTTCAACCGATTTGTCACAAGGTTGGGTTGAAATCGATGCTGGCAATTCGCACTTCCTACCAAGGCAGGGCAAACGGCGCTATCTGCTTGCACCAGTGCGATCGCTACCGGGAATGGACGTGCGATGAAATCGACTTGTTAGAAGCTGTGGCGGCTCAAGTAGGGATTGCGATGGCTCAAGCTAAACTGATCGATCGAGAAAAAAACCGGCTTGTGCAGCTCGATCGGCAAAATAAACTGCTGCAAGCAGAAATTCGCACCCGCATCTGCGCTGAGCAAGCTCTGCAAGAATCTGAAGCAGAATTACGGGCTATTTTTGCCGCCATGACTGACACAGTTTTAGTGAGAAATGCAGAAGGGCGCTGCATCAAAATCGCCCCGACAGCAACGGCAAATTTGGTGAAACCTCCAAGCGAAATGATTAACAGAACTGCTCACGAAGTCTTGCCGGAACCTGTGGCAGATTTGGTATTAAATGCCATCCAACAAGTTCTAAAAACGAAGCAAAGTATCAATGTTGAATATAGCTTTACAGTCGGAGATCGCGAAGTTTGCCTCGACGCTAAAGTTTCTCCGCTTTCTCCTGAATCAGTGATTATCGTAGCGCGAGATATTAGCGACCGCAAACAAACAGAATCTGCACTCCGAGAAAGCCAGCACTTCATTCAGGCGATCGCCGATTCCAATCCCAACCTATTGTACGTTTACGATTTAATTGAACAGCGGAATGTCTACACCAACAGACAAATTGCGGCGATACTAGGGTACAGCGCCCAAGAAATACAAGATATGGGTATAGCAATGATGCCAACGCTGCTCAACCCCGACGATTTGCCAGAGTATTTTCAAAGCGTCCAAAAAGTGGAGCGAGCCAAAGACGGCGATGTCATTGAATGCCAATACCGGATGAGGCACAAAAACGGTGAATGGCGCTGGATGCACAGTTGGGATACAGTATTTCTCAGAACAAGTGATGGTAAACCCAAACAAGTTCTCGGCACCGCTAATGACATCACAGACCGCAAATTAGCCGAAGAGAAACTGCTAGCATCGCAGCAAAGAATCTCATTTTTATTGCAGCAAACGCCGATCGCAGTTATCGAGTTAAACCTCAATTTAGAAATTATCACTTGGAATCCCGCGGCCGTTGCTATTTTTGGCTACAGCGAGCAAGAAGCGAAAGGGAGAGTCGCCTCCGATTTGATCGTACCTGAAAGCTACCACGAGCAAGTATCTGAGATTTTCAATCACGGCTGGAACGCCAAATCCAGCGTCACTTCCAAAAATCTGACCAAAGACGGCAGAATTATCATCTGCGAGTGGTACAATACTCAGCTAATTGACGATAACGGTACAGCGATCGGCATTGCTTTAATGGCTCTAGATATTACCGAACGCAAGCAAGCAGAAACCGAACTGCAAGAAAGTGCTTTACGACAAAGAGCGATCGCCCGCATCATTGAAAGCATGCGGCAGACTTTAGATATCCGAGAAATTTTTCACGCCACAACCCGAGAATTGCGCGAAACCATGAAGTGCGATCGAGTCGCCATTTACCGTTTCAATCCAGACTGGAGCGGCGAATTTGTAGCCGAATCCCTTGACTGCAAATGGGTTTCTTTCATCCAATCACAAGAACTCGATTCTAAGCTTACTGAAGACGCTTTAGATAGCGAACTTTGCCTCGTCCAAAAGTTAGATAGCACTTCACAAGAAGTCCACGATACCTATTTGCAAGAAACCCAAGGCGGAGCCTACAGCCGAGGTAGAACTTACCTTTGTGTCCCAGATATTTACAAGCAAGGCTTCGATAATTGTTACATCCAATTGCTAGAAAAATTTCAAGCTAAATCCTACATTATTGTGCCTATTTTCTGCGGCAAAAAGCTCTGGGGGCTACTAGCATCCTATCAAAATTCAGCTCCCCGCCAGTGGAGCGAATCTGAAATCAACGTTGCAGTTGATGTAGGCACTCAGCTAGGAGTAGCATTGCAGCAAGCCGAATTGCTCGCCCGGACTCAAAGGCAGTCAATGGAACTTATTAAAGCCAAAGAAAACGCCGAAGTTGCTAACCGCGCCAAAAGTCAATTTCTCGCTTCCATGAGCCACGAACTCCGCACACCTCTCAACGCGATACTCGGTTTTTCCCAAGTTATGGCTCGCAACAGTTCCATAACAGAAGAACAAAAAGAATACATAAAAATTATCAACCGCAGCGGCGAACATTTGCTGGATCTCATCAATGATGTTTTGTCCATGTCTAAAATAGAAGCAGGTCAAATTACCATCAATAAAAGCCGCTTCAACCTATACAACCTTCTCAACAGCATCAAAGAAATGCTGCAACTAAAAGCCAACTCAAAAGGCTTGCACCTAATCTTTGAACATACTGGCGAGTTGCCGCATTATATTCAAACAGACGAAGCTAAATTGCGGCAAGTTTTAATTAACCTGCTCGGGAATGCGATTAAATTTACTCAAAAAGGAACAGTTACTTTGCGTGTCAGCAGCCAAGTAGAAAATAACACCACAGTCGTAGAAAAAAAATCCCAATTATATTTTGAAATTATCGACACAGGCCCCGGCATTTCTCCGTCGGAAATTTCCACATTATTCAAGCCCTTCGTTCAAACCGAAACAGGTCTGAAATCAATGCAGGGAACTGGTCTCGGATTGCCGATCAGTCAACAGTTTGTCCGGATTATGGGAGGTGATATTGCTGTTAAAAGTCAACTCGGTCAAGGCACAACTTTCACCTTTAGTATCCACGTTAACTTAGTAACAGAAAGTGACGAACAACAAAAAACGGCGGTCAAACAAGTTATTGGTTTAGAAGCCGGACAACAAACTTATCGGATATTAATAGTTGAAGATGTAGCGGAAAATCGCCAACTGCTGCTTCAGCTCCTTGTACCGCTGGGATTTGAAGTCCGCGAAGCAACTAACGGTCAAGAAGGAATTGCTTTGCATTCAACTTGGAAGCCGCACCTGATCTTAATGGATATGCTAATGCCAGTGATGGACGGGTACGAAGCGACAAGACTGATCAAGCAAACTCCAGAAGGTCAAAAAACAATAATTATTGCTCTGACTGCCAGTGCCTTTGACGAGCAGCGGCAGATGATTTTGTCTGCTGGTTGTAACGATTTGATTTGTAAACCATTTCGGGAAGATGTACTCTTTAAAAAGATAGCGGATTATCTGAACGTGCGTTATATTTATCAGGAAGAAAACTCATCTACTTCTTTTTCAGCACCGACACTGCTCGAAAGTTTGACTACCGAGGATTTGAGTGTAATGCCCACAGACTGGGTGGTAGAATTGTACCGAGCAGCACTTTGCGTTGACGACAAGCGCATCCTCGAACTCATTGAGGAAATTCCCGAAACTGAGGCAAATCTCGCTAAGGCTTTAACAGATTTAGTCGATAATTTTCGGATAGATATCATTATCGATTTAACTCAATTATATTATGATGAACGACCATCCATTACCAGCAAATCCCAGAGACATTCTGATTGTTGATGATATGCCGGACAACTTGCGACTTTTAGCCACTATGCTGACATCTTACGGCTATCAAGTCAGGAAAGCTATTAACGGACAACTGGCTCTGCAAGGGGCGCAAATATCTCCTCCGGATCTAATTTTACTAGATATTAATATGCCGAAAATGAACGGATATGAAGTTTGTGAGAATTTAAAGTTAAGTGAAAAAACTAAAGATATTCCGGTAATTTTTATTAGCGCGCTAGATGACGTGCTGGAGAAAGTTAAAGCTTTTCAAGTAGGAGGAGTAGATTATATTACTAAGCCGTTTCAAGTAGAAGAAGTCTTGGCCCGCGTCGAAAACCAACTTTCCCTTCGTTCGCTGCAATCGAAACTGGAACAGCAAGCTAGAGAACTGCACGATCGCAATTCTAGATTGCAGGAAGAAATCGCAGAACGGCAGCGGGCTGAAGAATCAATCCGGTTTTTGCTGGAAACTACGCGGGCGATCGGCGAAGCTGCAGACTTCCACTCAGCTTTAGAAGTAATTCTGCACCAAGTTGGCGAAACAATCGGATGGGATGTAGGAGAAGCTTGGATTCCCGATGCAGAAGGAACTGTCCTGCAATCTGCCCGGGGCTGGTATGCCAGCAACCCCAGCATGGAATCGTTCCGCCGCCAAAGCGAACAACTGACATTTGCCAGGAATATAGGGCTGCCGGGACGAGTTTGGACATCCAAGCAACCGGAATGGGTAGAAGATATTTCCCGGGGCTACCCGCATTTTCTCCGAAGTCAAATAGCACTAGAACTCGGATTCAAAGCGGGTTTTGGAATACCGATTTTGATAGGCGATGAAGTATTAGCAGTGCTAGTTTTCTTTAAAATTTCATCTTGTCGCAAAGACGCGCGATTTATAGACGTTTTTAATGCTGTCGGCACTCAATTAGGTTCTTTAATTCAGCGCAAACAAGCCGAAGAATTGCTGCGGATTGCTGAAGAAAGATATCACAGCATTGTAGAAAATGCGATGGAAGGCATTTTTCAAAGCACGCCTTCAGGAGGCTATCTCAGCGCTAATCCAGCTTTGGCAAAATTGTACGGTTACGACTCGCCAGAAGCACTGATGTCCGAGATTAAAAATATTGCTCAGCAACTGTACGTTGACCCGGAACGCCGCCTCGAATTTGTGGCTGCTATGGAGGCGGAAAATGCCGTTTTGGGGTTTGAATCTATGGTATGTCGCAAAGACGGGCGCCGGATTTGGGTGTCAGAAAATGTTCGGGCTGTTCGAGATTCAAAAGGTGATCTGCTCTACTATGAGGGTACTGTTTCTGACATTACAGAGCGCAAATTAGCGCAAGAAGCGCTAAAAGTTCAACAAGAACAAAGCGAGAAGTTGCTGTTAAATATTTTACCCAAACCAATCGCAGAACGGTTGAAGGCGGAGCAAAGCACGATCGCCGACAGTTTTGCCGAAGTAAGTGTTTTATTTGCTGATATTGTTGGCTTTACTGAACTGTCTGCTAGAATGTCTCCCAGGGAGTTGGTAAAGCGCTTGAACGTGATTTTTTCCCACTTCGACCAGTTAGCTGAAAAGTACGGTGTGGAGAAAATTAAGACTATTGGCGATGCTTACATGGTAGTCGGGGGATTGCCTACGCCGAGACATGACCACGCCGAGGCGATCGCCCAAATGGCCCTGGGAATGCAGGCAAAAATAGCAAAGTTGTCCGCCGAGACAGGAGAAAAACTGGCAATTCGCGTCGGCATCAATTCCGGGCCGGTAGTTGCGGGAGTAATTGGTGTGAGCAAGTTCACCTATGATTTGTGGGGAGATACGGTGAATGTAGCAGCGAGGATGGAAGCTACGGGTTTTGCAGGCAGCATTCAAGTTACTGATGTTACTTATAAGCTTTTGAAAAATAAGTATCTGTTTGAGAGGCGAGGCGTGATTCCAGTAAAAGGTAAGGGGGATATGATGACTTATTGGTTGCTGCAAAACAAGTAAAAATTGGAAATTGGGATTTGAAGGAAGAAGGAAGAAGGAAGTTCGGCAACGAGCAATGTACGGGATGTAACGGATGTAACGGATGTCAGTCCGATGTCCGTCGGAAGAAGGAAAAAGGGGAAGAAAGAAGGAAGTATGTTTATGTATTTAACCTGATATCTTCCATCCTTTTCAAAAGTTGAATGTTCTTGTGGGGCGTTGCTCCGACGCCGCCGAGAGAGGGATTGTGCTGGTATGATGAAATAAGTTAACGAAAATTTACATTTAGAGTCGTGACAGCACAACAGCTAGTATCTGCAACGAGTTTTGAAAAGCTAATTTGGACTTGGAAAGGTCACAAAATCCAATATACCGTCCAAGGAACCGGTCGCCCTCTGATCTTGATTCACGGATTTGGGGCTTCGATCGGACATTGGCGGCAAAATATCCCCGTACTCGCGGCGGGCGGCTATCGTGTATTTGCTTTGGACTTGCTGGGATTCGGTGCTTCCGCCAAACCAGCCCTAGATTACACTCTGGAATTGTGGGAAGAATTGCTGACAGATTTCTCGGCCGATATGGTACAGGAACCGGCTGTATTTGTCGGGAATTCGATCGGCGCTTTGCTGAGTTTGATGGTAGTCGCCAACCATCCAGAAATATCAGCAGGCGGAGTCTTAATCAACTGTGCCGGCGGGCTCAACCACCGGCCCGACGAACTGAATTTCCCGCTGCGAATAGTGATGGGGACTTTTACTAAATTAGTTCGATCGCCCCTGATCGGCCCGTTTGTTTTCAACAACATCCGCCAAAAACACCGCATCCGCAACACCCTGCGCCAAGTCTACAGAAACCCCGAAGCCATCACCGACGAACTCGTAGAACTCCTCCACGCCCCCTCCTGCGAGCCCGGAGCTCAACAGGTGTTTGCCTCGATTCTCACGGCCCCAGCAGGCCCTCAACCGTCAGAATTGCTGCCCAAAGTCGATCGTCCGTTATTGGTACTTTGGGGCGCAGACGACCCCTGGACGCCAATCGCCGGCAGCCAAATTTATCAACAATTGGCCGCCAACGGTAAACCAGTGAAATTTGTGTCAATTCCCAACACGGGCCACTGTCCCCACGACGAGCGCCCGAGTGAAGTCAACGCTCTGATTTTGGACTGGCTGCTGGAATTGAAGTAAAATTTTTCTGCTCGATCCAATCGGGGGCGATCCATCAAAACTCTTACATTGCAAAGGTTCTGCCTCGCTCCACCCCACCGACACCCCCGCAGCAGCCGACTCAAAAAACAATTTTTGGAAAAAGTATTGACACAATTTACTGAGTCAGCTATATTGATGGACGTGTGAGGAGCGAACCAGTAAGAGCACCGAGACGAAACACGGCCAGTCGTCGGTGCTCTTTCTGTTGAAAGGCATTTTTAAAATTGTAGGGACACGGCACTGCCGTGTCCCTATAATTTTGGGAAAATTATTATTGCTACAAATATCAACGATCGCCCAAAACAAATTGTTCGATCGCCGCCGCCACCCCGTCTTCCTCCACATCCGGTGCCACCCAATCAGCAGCAGCCTTCACCCCATCAGGAGCATTGCCCATCGCCACGCCCACACCCGCGTAGGCAATCATTTCTAGATCGTTAAAATTGTCGCCGATCGCCATCACATTCGCCGCCTGCAAACCCAAAAGTTCCTCCGCTAAATACTGCACGGCATCTCCCTTATTCGCCGAAGGATGCGTAGCTTCAAAAAAAGTAGCAACAGATCGAGTCAAATAAAGCTCCGCAGGCGTGTAGCGCTGCTTCATACTGCTGAGCAAGCCGTCGAGTACCCCCGGATTCTTGCACAAAGCCAAAACTTTCGTCGGTTCCCCCGGAATATCTCTTCGCAAATCTTTAAGCGCCATCGGTTGAATCCCGGCTCGTTCGGCATAAATTCGGGTAGCTTCGGTAATTTCCGGCACGTAAAGTTGGTCGTCTATGTAGAAATGGATCGAAAGGAGCGATCGCAAATGCGCTTCTTCAAAATAATCTAACAGTTGCAGAGCAGTTTGTTTCGACAGTGGCAAGTGGCGCAGCCGTTTTTCACTAGCCGGATCTTGAATCCACGCGCCCTGGTAGCAAATCAGCGGCAATGTTGAGCCGATGTCGCGGTGAAAACGCAAAGCTGAGCTGTACATTCTGCCCGTAGCGACGGCCACTTTTACTCCCCGCGACGAGGCCGCCAAAATTGCCTGCTTGACTGGTTCTCGGATGGTATTTGACAAACCTGCGATCGTGCCGTCTATATCCACTACCAGCAATTGAATGTCTGCGGTGCCAAAAGCGCGATCGGTCGCCTTAGCTGGATTTGAGGCAGTTATATTCTGCATGATTGTTTTTAGATTTTAGCTGTTGAGTTGCACGCACCAGTTTATTTTGGCACTGGCGCGATGATAGCAAAGTGCGACTTCTGATTTTTTGAATACTAAAATATAGATAAATAAGCGCCAAAAAAAGTATCTAGGAGGAGCATTTAGAGACTGGTTTAGCTCAGCTATATAATATAGCAATCCTAAATCATTTGTGCATTTCTTACTCCCTCCCCTTGCTAAGGGGAGGGTTGGGGTGGGGTAAAAAATTTACGACTCCTGCAAGGATTGCTATAGCAGCCAGTTTACTGTCGTAAAAATCCCCCTCGACCTGCGATCGGTATTTCCACTTACTGAATAATACCAGTTGCCAAAAAAATGCAACTCTAGGCAATATCCAAAGCTTTATATCATCAATCATTCCCAATCTCAAATCTAAACTCGTATAACCGCACTTTTCAAACCACCCCAAACAGCATGATTACCATTCCGGGATACCGCATTGACGCAGAACTTTATACAAACTCTCACACAGTTATTTATCGAGGGATACAGCTTGAGGAACAAAAAGCCGTTATCCTCAAAACTCTCACGTCGCCATACCCTACGCCAGCGCAAATAGCCCAACTATTGCACGAATCAGAAATTCTTAAAAATTTGAATTTGCCAGGAATAGTCAAGCTTTACAAGTTAGAACAATACAATCACTTTCCTGTTTTAATTTTAGAAGATTTTGGCGGCATTTCCCTAAAAAAAATTCTCAGTAACAACCAGTTAGAGTTACACCAATTTCTGCAAATTGGCATAAAACTAGCAGAAACTCTCGGTCAACTCCACGAACACCAGATCGTTCACAAAGATATTAAACCGAGCAATATTATTGTCAATATCGAGACGGGGGATGTCAAGATTGCTGATTTTGCGATCGCCTCCCTGCTACCACGCGAAAGCCCCACCCTCAGCCATCCTCATTTACTCGAAGGCACCCTCGCCTATATGTCTCCTGAACAAACGGGACGCATGAATCGGGCGATCGACTACCGCACCGATTTTTATTCTTTAGGCGTCACCTTTTATGAGATGCTTTGTGGCGAATTGCCTTTTCAGGCGATCGATCCGATGGAATTAGTCCACTGCCATATTGCCAAAACGCCACTTTCTCCTTGTGAAAGCAGAAAACAAAAAGTAGAAAGCAGAACCATCGAAGGCAGAATCAATCAAGCAGAAACCGAGGAGATTCCTCAAGTCGTTTCCGATCTGGTCATGAAACTCTTAGCAAAAACTGCCGAAGACAGGTATCAAAGTGCTTTCGGACTTTTGTACGATTTAGAAAGCTGTCTGGCTCAACTGCAAACAACAGGCGAAATTTGCCACATAACCCTCGGCGAGCAAGATCGGTCAAGTCACCTGCAAATTTCCCCAAAATTTTACGGGCGAGAAGCAGAAGTTAATATGGTTCTCAGTACCTTCGATCGGATGAGGCGGGGCAATACAGAAATTGTGCTGATTTCCGGTTCTGCAGGTCTGGGCAAATCGTGGTTAGTATATGAAATTTACAAGCCGATTCGGCGGGAAAACGGGTATTTTATTGACAGCAAATTTGAGCAATTTAAGCGCGATATTCCCTACGCTTTTTTCCTAGAAGCTTTTCGAGATTTATTGCGGCAAATATGCACCGAGAATGCCGCCCAAGTCAATGTTTGGAAACAAAAAATTTTAAATGCTATCGGTGGCAACTGTCAATTAATTATTGAAGTTATTCCCGAAGTTGAACTGATTGTCGGGCCACAGCCCCCCGTGCCAGATTTAGGAACAAATGAATCTCAAAATCGGTTTAATTTAGTATTTCAAAACTTCATCCGCGTCTTTACTCAAAAAGAACACCCCCTGGTAATTTTCCTCGACGACTTCCAGTGGATCGATTCAGCATCTCTCAAGTTAATACAACTGCTAGCAACTGACCTGAAAACTCAATATTTATTAATAATTGGAGCTTATAGAGAACAGGAAGTAGATGCTAATCATCCCGTAATGCTGACCGCCGAAGCAATTAGAAAAGCAGGCGGCACTGTGAGCGCGATCGCCCTTCTGCCCTTAGATATTAGCAGCGTCAACCAATTCATTGCTGATACTCTCAACTGCTCACCAGAAAAGACCCTAACTTTAGCAGAATTGCTTTTTCACAAAACCGCAGGAAATCCGTTTTTTTTAACTCAATTGCTAAAATCTCTGTACTCAAAAAAATTGTTACAGTTTAAATTTATACCAGCAGCTAATAGGGACGACAAAGGTGAAAATAACCTTTCTGACTTAGGCCAACAAATTCCAGAGCGAATTGTGAAAAAATGCCAAATCAAAGGCGAGTGGCAGTGGGATATCGAACAAATACAAGAAATGGGAATAACTGACAATGTTGTAGAATTAATGATAGACAACATTCAGAAACTTTCAGAGAATACGCAGGAACTACTCAAATTAGCCGCTTGTATCGGCAACAGATTTGCTTTAGAAATTCTCTCGACAATCGCCGAAAAACCTCTGGCGTCAGCAGCAGCAGACCTCGGAGAGGCTCTTCAGTCCGGTCTGCTTCTGCCCGTGAATAACGCCTACAAAATTCCGCTCGCACTAGCAGCAAGCACAGAAGTAACAGACACAATATCTAGAGACTTTACAGATGAATTTTCCCTACCAGTTGCTGATGCTGCTAGGGCGACGTACAAATTTTTGCACGAACGAGTGCAGCAAGCAGCTTATGCTTTAATATCAGATTATCAGAAACAAGAAACGCATCTCAAAATCGGCAGATTTTTGCTGAAAAACGCGCCTCCAGAGCAATTAGAATATCATGTTTTTGATATTGTTAACCAACTAAATTTCGCGAAAACAATCCTTAGCAGCGAATTAGAAAAGTTTCAATTATGTCAATTAAATTTAATTGCAGGCCGCAAAGCAAAAGCAAGTGCAGCTTACGAACTCGCCCTCAAATATTTAACTGTGGGTATTGAACTGCTGCCCCCGGAAAGTTGGCAAACTGACTACGACTTGACTCTTGCACTCTACGAGTCAGCGGCAGAAGCAGCTTACCTCAATACCGAGTTTGAATCAATGGAAAAATTGGCCCAAGTTGTCCTGCAACACGCCAAAAATGAACTAGACACAATCAAAGTTTTTGAAATCAGAATCATAGCTTGTGCGATGCAAACCAAACTCCAAGAATCGGTAAAAATTGGTCGGGAAGCACTAAAAATGTTAGGAATAAACTTTCCGCAATCGCCGATACCCCTCCACATTCAGCAAGCACTTGCTAAAACCGCCGCTTATTTAACCGGAAGGAAAATAGAAGATTTAATGAATTTGCCTGCCATGACAAATCCGCACAAATTAGCAACTATGCGCGTGCTTTCCAGTATGTTTTCAGCTACGTTTATAGTTGAACCTGTGCTGCTGCCGCTGATTGTGTGCGAGCAAGTTAATTTATCTATCAACTACGGAAATTCGGCTTTTTCTGCATTTGGCTATGCTAATTATGGAGCAATTTTAAAAGCAATAGTTAGAGATATTGAATCCGGCGAACGCTTCGGTCAATTAGCTTTAAATTTGATCGACAGATTAAATGTTTTGGAATTCAAAAGCAAAACACTTAATTTAGTAGCATTCATTTTGATGAACGGCAAGCATCACGTTAAAGACTCTTTACCATTGTTAGAGGAAGCCTATCAAAGCGCGCTAGAGAATGGAGATTTAGAATGTGTCGGATATTCGGCAGTAAATATTTGTCAGTCTTTGTATTTCATCGGTCAAGAATTGCCAAAACTGGAACGAAAAATGGTAATTTACAACCATTTGCTGTTTCAACTCAAGCAAGAAACTGTATTGACTTGGAATCAAATATATCGGCAAACTGTTTTGCAATTGATGGGAAAATTGGAAAGTCCCGACCTTGTATTAGGTGAAGTTGACAGCGAAGAAACATTGTTGTCGCTGCTGTTGAAAGCTAACGATAGAGTGGGACTCCAGCACTTTTATTTGCAGCAATTAATACGAGCGTATTTATTTGCAGATACCGACCTAGCACTAGAAAATGCAGCTAAAGCCGAAGTTTATTTAGACGGATTAGCAGGCTTTATTAATGTTTCTGAATACCAGTTTTACGATTCTCTAGCCCGACTATCCGCATATCCATCTGCAACAAAGGACAAACAAGAAGAACATCTTTTTTACGCAACCAGTAACAGGAAAAAGCTGCAAAAAAAAGCGCTTTATGCCCCGATGAACCTTCAGCACAAATGCGACTTAATTACTGCCGAAAAAGCACGCATTTTGGGCAATATTGTGAGAGCAATGGAATATTACGATCGCGCAATTGAAGGAGCACAACAAAACGGATACATCCACGTACAAGCACTAGCTGGAGAATTGGCAGGAGCATTTTATGTATCCATAGGACGAGAAAAAATTGCTAAAACTTACTTGACAGAAGCGCGTTATTGCTATCAGCGCTGGGGAGCAACAGCCAAAGTAGCGCATTTAGAATCAAAATACTCGCGGTTGCTAACTTCAGCCTCGATTTCAACTAATATCGAAACTCACAAATCTACCAGCAGCGCTTCCACTACGAGCGACAGTGCCGGCGTGCTAGACTTGACCACAGCAGTTAAAGCATCGCAAACCTTAGCCGGGGAAATAGTTCTAGACAAACTGCTCGCAAAAATGATGAAAATTGTTATTGAAAATGCCGGGGGTCAAAGAGGATTTTTAATACTAGAAAAAGACGGTCAATGGGTGATTGAAGCATCAGGCTCTGTAGATGTCGAGCGCTTCAGTGTCATGCAATCAATTCCTATAGATTTTGTAGAAGAGGATGGAGAACTAAATTTACTGGCAGTTGCCGTCGTCAACTACGTCGCCCGTACCCAGGAAAGTATAGTTTTAAACGATGCCACCCGCGAAGGACAATTTACTCGCACACCCTATATAATGACCGTTCAACCTAAATCAATTCTTTGCACTCCTTTAATCAATCAAGGCCAACTCACCGGCATTCTATATTTAGAAAACAATCTGACTACAGGTGCTTTTACGCCAGACAGATTAGAAATATTAAAACTGCTGTCTTCTCAAATTTCTATCTCCATCGTAAACGCCCAACTTTACGCCAACTTGCAGCAATTTAATCATAATCTCGAAGAGTTAGTACAGCAGCGTACCTCCGAGCTGTCCCAAACTTTAGAAGACCTAAAATCAGCCCAAAATAAACTTGTAGAATCGGAAAAAATGGCAGCCTTGGGAGGGTTGGTTGCAGGTGTTGCGCACGAAATCAATACTCCCATCGGTATCGGCATCACTGCGGCCTCCTTGCTAGCTGAAAAAGTCACAAAATTTTTTGAGCTTTATAGCAACGGTCAAATTAAACGATCCGAGTTAGAAAAGTTTCTGGATACCGCGATGCAAAGCAGTAATATGATCTTATCCAACCTCACGCGGGCCGCCGACTTGATTCACAGTTTTAAAGAAGTGGCAGTAGATCAGTCAAGCGAGTTAAAACGCAAGTTTAATGTTAAAAACTATCTCGAGGAAATTTTGACATCCTTAACCGCAAAACTAAAAAGAACTAAGCACAAAATAAAAATTAAGTGCGATGAAAATATTGTAGTGGACAGTTACCCGGGGGCGTTGTGTCAAATTGTGACAAATCTGGTGTTGAATTCGCTAATTCACGCTTACGATGGAGAAGACGAAGGAATTCTGGCTTTTGATTTCAAACTAGAGGGCGATCGGCTAATATTTGAATATGCTGATAACGGCAAAGGAATTACCCCAGAAAATCTCAGTAAAATTTTTGAACCATTTTTTACAACCAAAAGAGGTCACGGCGGCACAGGATTGGGACTGCACATTATTTACAACCTCGTCACTCAAAAACTAAAAGGCACAATTCACTGCGAAAGTCAAGTAGAGAAAGGCACAAGATTTATGATTGAATTCCCCGCTAACTAAAATTAGCAATTAGTTATTATACGGGCAGTTTTAATATAATTCTATTTAGGAGGAGTATAAATGTCAGAAGCTAGTAAAAACCTGTTCGCTGCCGGCAATGACGAATTAATAGCTGCGGGCGACGACGAATTAATATTTGCAGAAGAAGACGAAGCGGAAGAAAAGCCAATACAAGCCAGTTGGAAAATATTAATTGTAGACGATGAAATAGAAATTCACAATATTACCAAACTTGCCTTAAATGAATTTACATTTGAAAACCAACTCATCACCTTTATCAGCGCTTACTCAGGCAAAGAAGCCAAAGAAATGATCCAGGCTCATCCAGATATAGCATTGATTTTACTCGATGTAGTTATGGAAACAGAAGAGGCAGGATTGGAAGTAGTCAAATACATCCGCGATATTTTAGACAATAAAGTAGTGCGGATTATTTTGCGCACCGGACAACCGGGACAAGTGCCAGAAGATGTAGTAATTGTCAGCTACGATATTAACGATTACAAAACTAAAACAGAACTGACAAACAAAAAGTTATTTACCACGGTAGTAACCGCACTGAGAGCATTTCGTGCCCTAACTCAAATCGAAGCCAGCAAAAGCGAACTAGAAAAAATTGCAGCAGCTTCCGCCCGTTTTGTCCCTCGCGAATTTTTAAGATTTCTCAAAATTGAAAGCATTGTTGATGCCAGATTAGGAGACTCTGTACAGGCAGAAATGACGATTATGTTTGCCGATATTCGCTCATTTACAAGTCTGTCAGAAAGTATGTCTCCCCGAGAAAATTTTGAATTTCTTAACTCTTACTTAAGCCGAGTTGGCCCGGTTATCCGCCAGTACAATGGTTTTATAGATAAATACATTGGTGACGGGATTATGGCTTTGTTTCCTAACAAGCCTGAAGATGCTGTGCAAGCAGCAATTGAGATGCAGCAGCAAGTGAAAATTTATAACAGACACAGGCAAAACAGCGGATATCAACCTATTTCGATAGGGATTGGCTTGCATACTGGAACTTTAATGTTGGGTACTATTGGCGAAGCGGAACGGATGGAAAGTACGGTAATTTCCGATGCTGTCAATTTAGCGGCCCGGGTGGAAGGATTGACAAAGCTTTACGGAGTTGGTATTGTAGCTAGCGTTCAAACTTTGTGCCGGATCGACGATCCTCAAAATTACAAGTG
The DNA here is from genome assembly GCF_036704965.1 of Microcoleus sp. F10-B2. Lineage (NCBI taxonomy): Bacteria > Bacillati > Cyanobacteriota > Cyanophyceae > Oscillatoriales > Microcoleaceae > Microcoleus > Microcoleus sp. F10-B2. Next base: position 43,867 of record NZ_JAUBTB010000022.1, read on the forward strand.
CCGATTTCTCGATCGCGTTCAAGTAAAAGGAAAACAGACACCTGTTGCTGTATTTGAAATTTACGATGGCGACTCGGATACCATGATCGAACTAAAAGCACAAACCCAAACTTATTTTGAACAGGGAATTTTTTTTCACTACCAGCAGCAATTCGCCCAAGCAAGGCAAATGTTTTTGCGCGTCTTGCAAATCAACAAGTATGATAAGGCAGCAGCTTTTTATGCAGAACGCTGCGATATGTTAATGAAGAATGCAGTCATTATGACTCTGGAAGGTATTGAAATTTAGCGAATGGGTAATGGGTAATTGGGAATTGGGAATTGGAAATCGGTAATTGGGAATCGGTAATTGGGAATTGGGAATTGGGAATTGGGTCGAAAATAATTAGGAAATGGGCATCAGCTAAGATAGTGAACAGTGAACAGTGAACGGTGAACAAATAACTTAATTTATGCGCTTAAAATCCCTTGATGTTTTTCGCGGAATTGCGATCGCCTCCATGATTCTAGTCAACAACCCCGGCAGTTGGAAACAGGTGTATCCACCGCTAGAACACGCAGAATGGCACGGCTGCACCCTAACAGATTTAGTATTTCCATTTTTCTTGTTCATCGTTGGCTGCGCGATGTCTTTCTCGCTGTCTAAATATATTCAAAATTATCCAAAAACCGGAATAGAAACCTCAAAAATTACACAAACAAAGGAAAAATCAGAATCAGACAAAAACCCTCTTCCTTCTTCCTTCTTCCTTCTTCCTTCTTCAAATATTTACTGGCGAATTGCGCGTCGCGCCGCGATTCTATTTATATTAGGATTGCTGCTAAATACATCTTCGATCGCCCTTGACGTACTTCTCAACAGCGCCCCGCTTGAAAACTTCGGTAAAATCCGCATCATGGGAGTATTGCAGCGCATCGGCTTAGCTTATTTCATCAGTGCGATCGCCGTTCTCAACCTTTCCCCGCGCAATCAAAAACTGCTCGCGGTTGCCGTGCTTTTGGGGTATTGGGCTGCATTAACCGTAGTGCCTGTAGGGGGGTACACTGCCGGCGAACTCACGCCAGAAGGAAATTTAGGGGGATATGTCGATCGGCTAATTCTCGGCAGCCAACACCTGTACAAAGGCGGCCCCTTCGACCCCGAAGGATTATTGAGCACCTTACCCGCAGTTGTAACAGTCCTGATCGGCTACTTTACAGGAGAATGGCTGCGCGTGCAGCCAGTCAAAACCCGCACCAGTGTAAACTTAGCAATCTGCGGCCTCAGTTGCGTAGTAATCGGCCGTTTGTGGGGATTTTTATTTCCACTCAACAAACAACTTTGGACAAGTTCTTATGTAGTTTTTACTGCTGGTTGGGCTTTGCTATTGCTAGCAGCTTGCTACGAAACAATTGAAGTGCGGGATTGGAAATGGGGAAGGCCGTTTGAAATCATGGGATTGAATGCAATTTTCCTGTTTGTTGCTTCCGGTATCGTCGCCAGAATACTGTTAAAAACCCATATCGGTACTGGTGAAAATGCTCTAACAACTTACACTTGGATTTATGAAAACTGGTTTGTGCCGTGGGCGGGGGCGCTGAATGGTTCTCTGGCATTTGCCGTGACTGCGGTATTATTTTGGTGGTTAATTTTGTATGGAATGTACCGCCGTGGTTGGGCGATAAAAATTTGAGTAGTTCCGTCTGTAGTGGATATAACTCTTCTAATGATATGAGAAAAGGGCTATCTTCCGATCGGGACGCCTGTTTAGGTTAAATTTCAAGGCAGGATGATGTATTATGCCGACTACCGCTCAGGAAATCTATATCCAAGTTGTCCGCACTTTGTCACTAACAGAGCGGCTGCGCTTGGCAACTCTTATGCTCAACGAGTTATCACAGCCAAATCTCGCTGTAGTCGAGCTAAGTGATACCTGGACTGAAGAAGATTGTCTTGATGTCACAACCTTTTCTTTGCAATACGCAGCTACTATCGTTCATAGCGACCCCGAAATTTTAGAGGGAAATCCTGTCTTTATCGCCACTCGCGTCCCGATGCAGACTCTGCTTGATTGTATCGAAGCTGGTGATTGGCTCAATGAGTTTCTAGACCATTTTCCTAGTGTCAGCGGCGATCGAGCGATGGAAGTTCTCGCAATGATACGATCGCCACATAACAACATTTAACGTTTATTGATGTCCGCTTCCTCAACATCGATCGCCTGCGGGATCGGAAATCCGATCGCACCCCCGCCACAATTTCCCCAAATGACCGCCCCAATCCCTTCCAACTAAAGGATTTTGCCGATTTCTAGATCGCCCGCCACCGATCGCTAACTATAACTGAGCCCTAATCGCTAAAATTAAAAAAAGATACGTAATAGGCAGGCCCTGTCAATGATCCCAACCGTTATAGAACAATCCGGTCGCGGCGAACGCGCCTTTGACATCTACTCGCGACTCCTGCGCGATCGCATCGTCTTCTTGGGCCAACAGGTTGACTCAGACTTGGCTAACCTGATCGTTGCCCAATTGCTATTTTTAGACGCCGAAGACCCCGAGAAAGATATTTACCTGTATCTCAACTCCCCTGGGGGTTCGGTGACAGCAGGTATGGGCATTTTTGACACGATGAACCACATCCGCCCCGATGTTTGCACTATTTGTCTCGGTTTGGCAGCCAGCATGGGCGCTTTTCTGTTGAGTGCCGGCGCTAAAGGCAAGCGGATGAGTTTGCCTCACTCCCGGATTATGATCCACCAACCTCTAGGCGGTGCTCAAGGACAAGCAACCGATATTGAAATTCAGGCAAAAGAGATTTTGTACCACAAACGCCGCCTGAACGAACATCTTGCCAACCATACCGGTCAGCCGCTTTCCCGCATTGAAGAAGATACCGAACGGGATTTCTTCATGTCCGCTGAAGAAGCAAAGGACTACGGATTAGTCGATCAAGTGATCGATCGCCGTCCTTCCGCCAGCCGCCCGATCGCCGCTGTAGTCTAAATGAAAAGTTAAAAATCAAAAATGAAGAATATTTCCTCATTTTTGATTTTTAATTTTTAACAGTCATATAGCTGTTTTCATTTGAGTGAATTACAGATGCTGGGGCGCATGATACGGCGTCACAGTTAAGTCCTTACTGTATTTCATACAAGTGAAAACTGCTATATGTAGCTTTTTATAAAAAAACCTCACACCTATAAACCCTACAGAATTACTAAGGCAAAGATTCGAGATATTGCAGGAAGTCGAGCAATTCTACTTGATTTAAGAAATGGCGCGCTTCTTTGCCGTAACCTTGTTTGAGATAATCTTTTCCTTGGTTGGCAGTCCAGCCCAGCCGCTGGATTTCCTCAGTGGTTCTGCTATAGATTTCTAGATATTCTAGGAAATCTACTAACTCTTCGCTAGAAAGCTCTCTCTGCGACGACTTGCCGTAATTGTGTTCCAGACACTGGGTTTCCTGTGGTTTTTTCCATCGCAGCCGTTTGAGGAGGGCGTCTATTTGGGCGATCGTATCAGAATTATCCTCGATCGCATCGCTCGGAATTCCCACTGCGATCGGTTGCAATTCCCTGACTTCGGCCGCACCCTGTAGCAGTTCACTTTGGCTAGCAGTCGGCACATCCAGTTCCGCGATCGGTTCGCCGTAGCTAGAAGAAAGCCAAGCGTCCGAGTCTAACTGCTTCGGTACAAATCCAGTAGCCTCCGCCCGATCGACCGTTGGCGGCAGCGGTTCCGGTACAGGTGCGATCGGCTCTTCATCTAATTTCGCTTCACTATTGACAAAATTGCTTTGATGTGGTAATGACAATTTGTCGGAAACAGGCATTTCTAGAACAGGAAGAGGAACACTTGTCGGCTGCACGGGAACCGGAGCAGCAGCAGGAGGGGAAACAACTGGAACAGCAGCAACCGGAGCAACCGGAGCGGGAGAAACACGGTCGATCGCACGATCGGGCGCAGCAAATCCGAGGACAGCGAGCGATCGCAACCGGGCGAGGTCTTCAGCACCCTCAACAGACTCAGCAGCCGACATACCCGTAGCGAGAGTTTTGCCGTCAACCTGAACCAGACAGCGAACAACAAACTTACCGTGATGAACAGTCAGCAACTCACAGATTAACTGTCCAGCGGGATAAAGGGCACGAAATTCAGCAAACATAATTTTTTGACCCTGAAACCAGAAGGGGCTGATGACTTAAGTTTAATACACCCCAGCGAAAACAATTTTCTGAAAGCACATATTCAACATACAATAAATGAAAGGTGAGTCATCCGCGCAACCTTTCACGCCACTAAACCCTATCCCACATCCGGCCGTTTAAGCTAATAAGCACCGGGCGTCATTTCTACCTATAGGAGATGACACAGCAAGTAGGCAAAAGTAGTAAAAGTCTCCGGTTTTGTGTACCTTGCACTTTCTACAGCACAGATTGCTCCCGACCCGCTCGTTGCACCTCTGTCCGCAAAGGCCGATCGCGTGCAAAAAACAGCGGTACTGCAGCGGTTAGCTACTAGCAATTTTGTCTTGAGCCGGTACATCCTTTGCTAAAACAAGAGGCAAGAGGCACTTCAAAAGGAAGAAGAAAGAAGGAAAAAAGCAGAAGGAAACAGGTAGAAGGAAGAAATGCAAATTTTCTCCCTCTCTATCCCTCCATCGGCTCATCCTCGACTCAAGCCGTCGCTTTCAGCATCGAGCCATCTTCTAAGAACCGACAGGGGCTTTCTAATTCGCCAAGTGTTCGGCGCTGCTGCTGAAATAAAAGCAAACAAACCAACGCTAAAAAATTGTATTGGGGAATAGGGTGCGGGACAGTTTTCTGCACCGTCAGCAGTCAGTTCAAGACAGACAGCAGACAATTAGCACGAAGCCGATGTCGGGAGAGAATCTCAAAAAATCCTCGCGATCGAACAAGGTGGCTGTGCTGGCGTCTCCACCTATTAACCCGCGCATTTGTTGGGAAGCAGGCACAGCGAGGGCCCGAAGGGGCGCGGCTGATTTCGCCAAAATAAGACTAATTGCTGGAAACAAGAGGATCGATCGCTACATGGAATTTTCTATCGCTGCACTGCTGGCAAATTTTACAGAAGACAAATTAGTGGCCCCTAAAGCATTGGAGAAAAAACTCGACTGCAACGACGCCACCAGTCAACTCAAACTTCAAATCGCATTAGAAGCTCTCGAGAAAATTGGCATATTAGTCAAGGACAAAGGCCGCTATCGCCGAGTAGCTGAAGACGACGTAGTAGAAGCAAAACTGCGCTGTTCGAGCAAAGGATTTTGCTTTGCAATTCAAGACGCCGAAGGCTCAGAAGACGTTTACGTGCGGGAAAGTCACCTCTCGACAGCTTGGAACGGCGATCGAGTCTTAGTCAAAATCATCAAAGAAGGCAGCCGCCGCCGCTCGCCCGAAGGCGAAGTCATGCTCATCCTCGAACGCGCCAACCCCTCGGTACTGGCGCGAGTCAAGCAAACCTCCACTCCCACCGGCCGCCTCAGCTACAGAGCAATTCCCCTGGACGATCGCCTGCTGTTTGAACTAGACTTGCTGGCAAACGGCACAAATCTCCAAGAGGCGATCGACCACCTAGTACACGTCGAAGTCAAACGCTACCCCCTCGGCACCCACCGCCCCGTCGGCAAAGTAGTACAGGTACTAGGTTCCGACGCCGAAGCCGCTGACGACCTCGACATCGTATGCTGCAAGCACGACTTGCCGCGATCGTTCCCCGCCGCCGTCATCAAAGCAGCGGAAAATTTGCCCAGCAAAGTCAAAAAAACCGACATCAAAAAACGCCTTGATTTGCGTAACATTCTGACTGTTAGCTTCAGCAAAAACGAACCGGGAACAACCAACAGCGAAAACGATGCCCCTCAAGTTGAGGAGAAAAATCTCTCCGAAGGAGGAGGCGAAAACGAGTTCGATCCGACATCATTCCTCTCCGATCCGCCAGTAGAACGCGCTTTGTCGATCGAAACCCTGAAGCCCGGCCGCTGGCAAATAGGAATCCACATCAGCGACGCCGCCGAGTACGTGCAGCCAGAAACCCCCCTAGACCGCGAAGCCCGCAAGCGAGGCACCGCCGCCCATCTGGGAGAAAAAATCATCGCCGTACTGCCAGAAACCCTCAACGAGCGCTGCTCCCTGCTGCCAGACACCGAACGGCTGGCATTCAGCATACTGCTGACCCTAGACGAATCAGGAGAACTCCTAGAATACGAAATTCAAACCAGCGTCATTCAAGTTGACTACCACCTCACCTACGAGCAAGCTCAAGCAATTCTCGAACCAGGCGATGCCGAAGAGCACCCTTTATCCTCCGCCCTCCGTCCTTTCCTAGATCAAATCTCGGCAGCCTCACAGGCTGCCAGACAGACAAGGCTCAAGCGGGGAGCTTTTGAACTAAATTTGCCCGACGCTAACTCTCACTTCGACGACGAAGGCGAATTAGGAGCCTTTGCAGTCGCTCCCCTCGCCCAGTCGGCTGTCTCCGAATTGGTGGTACTCGCCAACCAAGCCGTAGCCACTCACCTGCAAGCCTTGGGAGTCCCAGCAATCTACCGCGTCCAGCCGATGCCAGACCCGGCAGACATTCAAGAGTTCATCAAACTCTCCAACAACCTCGGAGGCGAACTGTATCTAGAAACCGAAGAAGAAGTTTTGCCCTTGGACTTTCAGCGATTTACCCAGCAGTTTGCCGATCTTAAGTCCGAAAGAGTTCTCACCTACCTGCTAGAAGACACCATGAAGCCCGCTGTTTACAGCACCACTCCCAAGCCGCACTTCGGTTTGGCGCTGTCAGAGGGTTACACGCGCTGCACTTCGCCGCTTTCCCGCTACGCCGATTTGCTGGTGCTGCGGGTGTTGCAAGCGGTGTTCGAGCAAGGCCGCAGCAGCCGCACAACACGGGCTAAGGAAAAAGTAGACTTGCACCATTCCTCCTGTCACGGTCAAATTACTTGGAACGTTCTCCCCCCAGATTTGCACCACGAATTTGAGACAGAGTTTGCATCGGCCGTGGTACACCTGACGGAACGCGAAAGAGTTGCTGAAGATGCCGAAAGCGATTTGCAGGGATTGAAGAAAACCGGATTGATGAAAGAACGCACCGGTCAAACTTTTCAGGGTTTGATTACAGGCGTGCAGTCTTACGGTTTCTTTGTGGAAATTGAGGTGCGGCCGCCCGAGAGCGACATCCTGCGAGTTGAAGGACTGGTGCACGTTTCTTCGCTCAAGGATGACTGGTACGAATATCGATCGCGCCAGCAAACTCTAGTAGGCCGCAAAAACCGCAATCAGTACCGTTTGGGCGATCGGGTAGAAGTTCAAGTCAAGAGTGTTGACTACTACCGCCAGCAAATTGATTTAGTTGCAGTTGGCGGCGGCAGTCAAGCTTTTGATGATGATGAATAATCAATTGACAGTTGACAGTTGACTGTTGATTTTCCTCAATACTTAGTTGTCATTGTCTAGCAACTAAGTATTAAGAACTCTGCTGCCCACTATACTCAGCAATCATCAATAAATAATTAATGACTAATATCAAATCCGGTAGGAACGTCGGGCGACAAATCCAGTCAAAACTCAACAATTACGGACGGTGCAACTGGATTAGATCTAATTTATCTGCGTGAATCTGTGTTAATCTGCCCTCATCTGCGGTTAAAAAAAGAGAATTTGTTAACCGCCCCGGACAAGGGATAGACGCAGACATACGCAGATGAAGAGAATATAGATCGGAATAATTTCAATGCTAAAAAGTTCGTTATAACCACTAATTACTAACAACAGTAAACCGTAAACTAACAAATAACTAATGACGAATAACTACCCCCTCATTGTAGGAGTTACCGGTGCATCGGGACTGATTTATGCGGTGCGAACTCTAAAGTTTCTGTTGGAAGCCGATCGCGCGATCGAACTCGTGGCTTCCAAATCTACTTACATGGTTTGGCAAAGCGAACAGAACATCCGAATGCCGGCAGAACCGACTCTGCAAGAAGAATTCTGGCGGGAACAAGCAGGAGTACCCACAATGGGTAAACTCCGGTGCCATCCTTGGCAAGATGTCGGTGCTAACATTGCTAGCGGCTCGTTTCGTACCCAAGGGATGATGATTATTCCCTGTAGCATGAGTACACTAGGAAAATTGGCGGCTGGCTTGAGCTCGGATTTGCTCGAAAGAGCAGCCGACGTTCAGCTCAAGGAAGGGAGAAAATTGGTACTCGTGCCTCGGGAAACGCCTTTTAGCTTGATTCACCTGCGGAATTTGACTACCTTGGCAGAAGCTGGAGCTAGAATTGTACCAGCGATTCCCGCTTGGTATCACAATCCGCAAACTATTGAAGATTTGGTAGACTTTGTGGTGGCTCGCGCTTTAGACCAGTTGGGGATTGACTGCGTTCCTCTCAAACGCTGGAAGGAAGAAGAGTAGTCATTAGTCATTAGTCATTAGTTATTAGTCATTTACAAATTACCAATTCCCAATTACCAATATTTTTAATATGCGACCTGTATTTTTGCTAGTAATTGTGGCGGGGCTAACTATTTTTGCCCTGCAAAATGTGGAGCCGGCATTATCGCTGGTATTTTTGGGAGTTCGATCGCCTGCTTTGCCCTTATCTATTTGGATTTTGCTCAGCATGGCGGCAGGAGTTGTCACCTCTTTATTGATTTCTGGTTTGCTCGCTTTTTCAAATTACTTATCTCAAACGCGAGACCGCACCGGCCGCGACAGTCGCAGCCGTCCCGATACTTTCCCAGAGGACGGGAGAACACCTTACACGCCGCCTCCCCCTCCTAGAAAACAGGAAATTGACCCTTATCTGAATTCGGAAAATAGCCAAAATCGGGCTGCTGCTTCCTACCGAACTGAGTACGGTACGCCGGCGGGTTACAGTGCCCGGACTTTCCAGCAAGAAACTCCAAACCCTGCTGCGGCCAAGGATTACCCTCAACCGGGGACTTATGCAGCAGCGGCAGACGATGAGGATGATTGGGTCTCAGATGGCTCAAAATCCGGCTCTCAAGGCAGCGATGACGATTGGGGGGAGGATCGCGATTTTTCCGATCGACCGCAGGTAAATGACGTTGCAAGGGCAAATCCGAGGGATTACGAAGCTAAACAGGAACCGAAAAGCAAGTCTTGGGCTGGCTCGGTATACTCTTACGGGTATCGAGATCCGAGCCAGTCTGGGGTGGGGCAAACTGAGTCTGTCTACGATGCCGAGTATCGGGTGCTGGTTCCCCCGCAAGATGCGATACCTAAGTCAGGTGGCGGGGAAGTACCGAACAATCCTAGTGTAGAAGCAGAGGATGATTGGGGATTGGATGAGGATGATGAGTTTGAGGACGACGAACCGCCCAGTGGCGGGCGGATTGACTTGAAAAAATAGCAAAATATCGGAGGATTTGGCAGTGGATTGTTTGAGGGGAGTGAATATCTATCTCGTCGGGATGATGGGTGCGGGAAAAACAACGGTGGGGCGGATTTTGGCAAGAAAATTAAAATACCGTTTTTTTGATACTGATGAACTAATTGTTCGAGTTGCTAATCAGTCAATTGCTGAGATTTTTGAGCGAGAAGGGGAAGAGGCATTTCGGGAACTAGAAACTAAAGTGCTCGGCGAATTGTCTGCTTATAAAAATTCGGTCGTGGCTACGGGCGGCGGTATTGTTGCCCGATCGATGAATTGGAGTTATTTGCACTACGGTATAGTGGTTTGGCTGGATGTGCCTGTAGATCAACTGTACGATCGATTGCGTTCGGACACCGCTCGACCCCTACTGCGGGAGGGCGAGCTCAAATCTAAGCTGCAAAGCCTTTTGAACGAGCGAGAGCGTTTCTACACTCAAGCAGATGTCCGAGTCTGTACAGGTTTGGGCGAAAGGCCTGAAGCAGCCGCGGCTAGGGCGATCGAGGAAATCCAAAAAGTTATCAAACCAGAAACCGGGCATGATATAAATTAATACACTCAGAAACCGGGTTTCTGGGAAAATAACAGGTTTATGAGGACTTTTGATACCAGCTCAAAAAAATAATGCAACAGTACGCAAGCTCCAAACCACCAGCTTCATCAGTTATTCCCAAATCTCAAATCTCAAATCTCAACTGGTATGACTTCGGTAAAAATACTGATTTTTGCCTTAGTGTATCTGTTTAACTGTCTAATGTTTGGGAATCAACCGGGTTTGAGTAGATGCGATGCGTAAGTTTTATAAGTATGAAAATGTGGCGATGCGGAGATTGTATGCAAAAACTGATGGCAGACTCGTCGAGGCGTTAAAGTCGGCTATTGAGTTCTCCCTAAAAATAAAATGGCCCCACCGCTGAAGGGCTGTAGGGCGCAAGGACAGTTAAACGCTAACTTGATTGTCGGGAAATTTAGCATCAATGCTATCCTCCTATGTGACGATTTTACGATCGTCCATTCACTCATCAATTTTCCCGTATCAAAAAATGTAACCCAGCACCGATCGAATTTAAGCTGTTTTATTCTAAAAACAATACCTCATGCATTCTGACGAGCAGCTTCCTCAAGCTGCTTTTTTATTGCGATCGAGTTTTTGGCTGCCGGAGTTGCGGGATCTTGGGAATAACATTTTGAGCGACAGTCGCTACATCTCAATACTGGCATAGCGGTTTTCAGTTGCACTCCAGGTTCGTCGGTAATAGGTAATAGGTAATTGGGAATAGGCAACGGTAAACGGGGAATCGGTAATTGAGAAGCTGTATCTCGCGAGGGTTGAAACACGCATTAATCCAGGTGGGTATTGAAAAAAATGACCTGTATTTATTGATTGGCAATCCGATCGTTGTCGGCTAAATATCTGTTGCGAGTTGGAGAATTTGCTTGGGTAAATTTTCTCGGCTCAGTTAATATAATACGAGCCTCCCTGTTTTTAACAAAAACTCTATCGCTCCGCCCAACCCCACACCTGTGAAAGAAATAGTAGCTAATACCGCAAAAGCCCGCCAATTCTTCCAACCAGACATTTGAAGATCGAGTCTTGCCAAAGCTCCGGCTGAAATCAAGAGCAAACAAGTAGCAAAAAGGTGCATCCAGGCAAAAACTACCACTGCCACCAAAGCTCCTGCAATAATAGAAATAAAAGCACCCAGATCGCTCGAAAACCACTGCAAAATTAAGGCTTTTATGTCTTTCAGAGGAAACGACAAGGCGACAGCCAACACTAAAATTGAAGCTATGGCTAGAAACCAAGTCAGGTGCGGCGGAACATCAAACTCAGATAATTTCCAGCCAAAAGTGAAATAAGTAACAAAAAGTAGAGTTAGGGAAACCCAAGAGTTTTTTTTCATCCAATGGCACAATTAGGAGAACCAGGCAAAAAAAAAGATCGTGCTCCCGATGAGTTTGTACAAGACCTAGAGGTTAGTAGAAATAGCTTGTACCGGACAGGTAGGGATGCACTGCTCGCAAACGATACACCGCGATCGAGCAAAACTCAGTTTAAAGCTTTCGGGGTCAAGGGTCAAGGCTTCTGTCGGGCAAACTCCCGTACACAAACCGCAGTGAACGCAGATATCTTCGTCTATGAGTATTTCCCGGCTGGCTAGGGAAACGCCGATGTTTTGCGATCGCATCCAGTCGATCGCCGCTTCTAGTTGGTCGATGTCCCCTGATAACTCTAGCACCAGTTTGCCCACTTGATTCGGAGCCACCTGAGCGCGGATAATGTTGGCTGCAACATTAAAATCCTTGGCTAGTCGATAGGTGACAGGCATTTGGATCGATCGTTGCGGAAACGTCAGCGTCACCCGTTTTTTCACCCTGCAAGTCCTCGGTAATTTACAAACAATCTTGGTTATCTTCTGTTTTAGCGCGCTTGGTCTAATTACTGCCTTTAGCACAAATTTTTATGAGATGGGTCTGATTATCTCAAAATGTGCTAGAATCTGAATCTATTATTTAAAATAAAAACATAGAAATCAAAGCGCAATTTATTTTATGACTCAGAATTCGCCCAAGTCAACAGTCGTCCCCGCCGCCAAAAATCCCGAAACAAAAGTCGCCACGCGCATCAGAAACTTAGCGGTTGCGCTAGCAGCGATCGCCCTTTCAACATCCATCTTCTTAGGGCTGCAAACCCAAACACCGTCAAGCAGTCTCACCGACATGGCAAAAGCTTCAACGCCATTAGAAACGGCTTTGGTAAACGGCAAACCGACACTCATGGAATTTTATGCTAATTGGTGCGGTAGCTGTCAGGCAATGGCTAAGGATCTGAGCGAAATCAAACAGCAATATGCCGAACCGATGAATTTTGTGATGCTGAATGTAGACAATGACAAATGGCTGCCAGAAATCACCAAATATCGAGTAGACGGCATTCCGCACTTTGTCTATTTGAACGATAAAGGCAGCGCGGTTGCTGAAACGATCGGCGAAATGCCGCGCACTTTTATGGAAGCTAACTTAGAAGCTTTAATAGCAGGAAAACCTCTGCCACACGTCCAAGCAGGCGGTCAAGTTTCTAATTTTACTCCCCCCACAGGGCCTGTGAAAACAAGTAGCTCCGACCCCCGCGCCCACGGCTCTCAAGTACAGTAAAAGAAGGAAGAGGAAAGAAGGAAAAGGGAAGAATACTTTAGGAACAGGCCCGAAAGCCTGTTCCTGATTGCGATAACTTACAGAGATTTAAAAGCCCCTCGCAACTGATGTCAATTGCTGTTTTGGGCGGTCGACTACCTCTAAAGGAATATTATAAAAAACATTTGTGACAAGTTATTAAAATTTATTATACTTGTCAGGTGCGGAGTCTAAATAGCCTCTCACTCCTTATACAAAATAAAGCCTGACCGAAAACAATTTGGTCGCCAGCCCCGCGATTCATTCCTTTGCAGGCTGACTGACAGGGCTGTTTCATTCTCACCAAAAAACTCATCCTTATGAGGAGATGGGGGGAGAGGGGGATGGGGAGAAGGGCAGTATAAGGGATGACTCAAAAGCTCAAAAATTAATCACTCTCTTGAAGAGGGCTTTTCTCCCCATCTCCCCCTCTCCCCATCTCCCCCTCTCCCCATCGGACCATCTCCCCATCAACCGAGAATGAAACAGCCCTGGGCTGACTGATTGGGTAAACTTTTCAATTCAAAAATCTAAAATCTAAAATCAAATGACCCCCGACAAAACCGGATTCAGTATTAGCGGGACCGCTATCCGCCGCCACATCGGCACTCTGATGCTGACACTTGCTATTATAATCGTGGGCTTTTTTTACATCACCCAACTGCCCGTTGACTTGCTGCCCTCCATCACCTATCCCCGCATCGGCGTGCGCTTAAACGCCCCCGGAGTCTCCCCAGAAGTAGCAGTTGACGAAGTTACCCGCCCCCTCGAACAAGGACTTTCCGCCACTGAAGGCGTCATGCAAGTTTTCTCCCGAACTCGCGAAGGACAAGTCAGCGTCGATTTATTCTTCAAACCCGGGGGCAACATCGACCAGGCCCTCAACGACGCCACCGCCGCTGTCAACCGCATCCGCAACCGACTTCCCGACACAGTTGAATCGCCCACTCTCTCCAAAGTTGACCCTTCCCAACAGCCGATTTACGAATTTGCCCTCACTTCCAACTCGTTGCAAGGAGTTGATTTGCGCGTATTTGCCGACGAAGAATTATCCAGGGAACTCAACGTAATTCCAGGAATAGCAGCAATTGACGTTGCCGGCGGCGTACAAGAAGAAATTCAAGTAAATATTGACTTAAATCGCTTGCAATCTTTAGGCGTCAGTATTTCAGACGTTTTATCAGCCCTCGAATCCCGCAACCTCGACACTTCCGGCGGGCGGCTGCGGGAAGAAGCAGCGGAACCTTTAACCCGCACCGTCGGGCGGTTTCGGAATGCGAAAGAAATTCAGGAAATTTCTTTTCAAGCATCGGGTTCCAATCCGCCAAGACGAGTTTTTTTGCGCGATTTTGCTCAGGTAATTGACGGTACAGAAGAAGAACGAGTTAAAGTATTTCTCAATCAGAAATCAGCAGTAAAAATTAGCATTCAAAAGCAGCCGGACGCGAATACAATCTCAGTTGTAGACGGCATCAAAAAGCGGCTAGAAGAATTAAAAGAATCCGGGGCAATTCCCGAAGGCACGACTATCGTCAATACCTTCGACGAGTCTAAGTTCATCCGCGATTCTATTAGCAACGTCTTATTTTCTGGTTTGACCGGGGCTGTTTTAGCCGGGGCATCTGTATTGCTATTTCTCGCTTCCCTTCGCCAAACTTTGATTATTGTCATAGCAATTCCCCTCGCAACTTTAATGGCGATTATCCTGATGGGAGTTTTTGGTTTATCTCTGAACGTTTTTAGTTTGGGAGGTTTGGCGCTGGGTGTGGGAATTGTGGTCGATAACTCGATCGTGATGCTGGAGAATATTGTCGAAGGAACCAGCAATAAAAAAAATGCCAACGGTCAGCGCTTCAGTAACAAGCAGTTGATGCAGCAAGCAGAAAAAAGCAGCCAAGAATTAGAATCAGCTTTATTTGCTTCCACCATCACTAACTTAGTTGCCGTACTGCCATTTTTGCTAATAGGCGGCTTAGTTTCCTTACTTTTTAACGAATTAATTCTCACCATCACCTTTTCCGTCGCCGCCTCTCTGATTGTCGGATTGACAGTTGTACCGATGATGGCTTCTAGACTGCTAGCGCTGCGGGTATCCAGCGGTTTGAGCAACTTTTGGCCGCTGCGCGCATTCGATCGAGCTTTTACCAATGCTACCGCCGGTTACGGTAAATTTTTATCGGGCATAGTGCGGTGGCGGTTGATTATCATTGCAGTAGCGATTATTGGATTGGGCGGCGGCAGTTGGCTGATGGCCGGTCAAATCCCCCAGGAAATATTGCCCAGAATTAATACCGGCCAAGCGAGATTGTTTGCTTTGTTTCCTGCGGGGACAAATTTGGCAACCAACCAAAAAATCATGGCAGAAGCGGATAAAATTATCCTCAGCCAACCAGAAACTCTATACACTTTGACGACGGTGGGCGGGCTGTTGTTCGGCAACAATACGGTTGAGAATGTGCTGCGCGGCAGTTGCAACATTACACTGAAACCTGGCACCAATACATTGGATTTTGTGCAGCGAGTTACGCAAGAATTGAATCAAAAAATTGATTTGCCCAAAAATACTCGTTTGCGCCTAAATCCAGAAAATGTGCGGGGTTTGATCTTAACTAATTCGCCAGTGCGCGGCGCTGAAGTTGATGTCCTGCTTCAGGGCGAAAACGAACAAATATTGCAGCAAGCCGGCCGGGAGATATTGGCTACTTTGGATGAGAAGGTAAATTTAGCTACTTTTCGCCCGGATGCAGACCCGCAGCAGCCGGAAGTGCAGATTCGCCCCAACTGGGAACAAGCGGAAATCTACGGGTTGAATGCGAGGCAAATTGGAGAGGCGATTCAGACAGCAATTCAAGGTTCTGTTCCCACGCAATTGCAGCGGGGGAACCGTTTGGTTGATGTGCGGGTACAGTTCGACCGCGCTTCTGTTCAATCGATTTCTGCACTAAAATTTATCCCTTTAACTGCTAGGGATAACAGCATTATCCGCTTGATCGATGTGGCGAATATTGAACTGGGAAAAGCGCCTGGGGAAATTCAAAGGCTTAACCAGCGCCAAGTTTTCATGATTGCTGGGAATATTAATAAGGGCGCGAGTTTGGGCGATGCTTTGAAACAAGTGGATGCAGTTTTGTCGGAAATCAAATTGCCGCCGGGAGTGCGAGTGATACCTAGTTCGGCGGCGGAAACTAACCGAGAATTGCAAAGTTCGCTGATTGTTTTGGGATCTTTGGCGGCGTTTTTGGTATTTGTGGTGATGGCGGTGCAGTACAATTCGCTTGTCGATCCGCTGGTGATTATGCTGACGGTGCCGCTGGCTTTGGCTGGGGGGATTTTCGGGCTGTATGCGACTAAAACTGCGATCGGCGCAACGGTGATTGTGGGGGCGATTTTGCTGGTGGGAATTGTGGTAAATAATGCGATTATTATGGTGGAGTTGGCGAACCAAATTCTGGAAGATGAAAAGGTCGATCGCGCCACAGCAATTCTCAGGGCGGCCCCTCAGCGCTTGCGTCCGATTTTGATGACAACTATTACCACTGTTTTGGGTTTATTTCCCCTAGCTTTGGGCATTGGAGACGGTTCGGAATTCTTGCAACCTTTGGGTGTGGTGGTGTTTTCCGGTTTGTCGCTGGCGACGCTGCTGACGCTGTTTATTATTCCGTGTTTCTATATTTTGCTGCACGACTTCTTCGGGATGTTTGCAGGGAATAAGAAACCGCAGGCGGTTGCTATTCCTGTACAGAAGGCGGGGAGAAAGACTCCGAATTTGTAAAATGTAGCGTCAGAAAATACGCACTTTCCCGCAATCCGGCAGGGGTTTAAACCCCTGCCTCATAGCCAAAGTCGGTTAAAACCGACTGTAGATTTTGACGGGAAAATACGATCTCTTTCAGTCCTCTTTCAGAGGACTTTTGCTATGAGACAGGGAATTCATTCCCTGTCGGACTGTCGGATTTACCCACAATACTGGTACTGCATTTGATGTTAAGCTGACGCGCCGATAATTAGTCGGTAAGGTGCGTCAGTAAACAGTCTCTGACTCCCCAAAGCAATTCCAGACTGACGCACCCTACGAGAATTAGTGTGTTTGACATCCGAAACTTTTTGTCCTACATTAATACTACAAAACAAACTGGCAAAACCAACTTAAACAAAAATGCCCTACGAAAAATTAGACATATCAGCCCCAAAACCAGTATTATCTTGGGCAAATCACGCCCTAGGCGAAAAAGAAACCAAGATGACCGCCAACGTAGCATCTTTACCTTTTGTATTCAAACACCTCGCACTAATGCCCGACGTACATTTAGGCAAAGGTGCTTTAGTCGGTTCAGTAATTGCCACAAAAGAAGCGATTGTTCCGGCTGCTGTCGGAGTTGATATTGGCTGCGGGATGGCTGCCATTAAAATGCCATTCAAGGCTCACAAATTAGAAGGCAAACTCAAACAAATTCGCCTCGATATCGAAGCCGCAATTCCTGTCGGATTTGCCGAAAACAAGGAAGTAGAAAAAACAGTCACTAACTGGCAAGGATGGGGCGAGTTTAAGGAACTTCATCAAGGTGTGCAGCATCAAAACAATAAAGCCTTAAAACAAATGGGTTCCCTCGGCGGCGGTAATCATTTTATTGAGGTTTGCGTTGATACTGAAAACTTTGTTTGGCTGATGCTGCATTCCGGTTCTCGCGGCATTGGAAATTTGCTCGCACAGCAGCATATAGAGACGGCTAAAGATTTAGCTAAACTGGCAGAAATTAATCTGGCTGACAAAGATTTAGCTTATTTTGTAGCGGGTACGCGGGAGTTTGCGGCTTACTGGCACGATTTGCAGTGGGCGCAAGATTATGCTCGTTTTAATCGCGATGTGATGATGAATCGGTTTAAGCGAATTGTAGAAAAGCACGTCGCGGGCGGCAAATCTGTTAAGCCGTTATTAGAGGTGAATTGCCACCACAATTACGCGGAAAAAGAGGTGCATTTTGGCGAAGATGTGTATGTGACTCGCAAGGGTGCCGTGCGCGCGGATGTAGAGGATTACGGGATTATTCCGGGTTCGATGGGGGCGAAATCTTTCATTGTTAAAGGGAAGGGAAATGCTGAAAGCTACTGTAGTTGCAGTCACGGCGCGGGGCGCTTGATGTCTCGCAATCAAGCGAAGAATGTATTCACTCTGGATGATTTTGTACGGCAGACTGAGGGGGTTGAGTGCCGGAAAGATGAGCAATTTTTAGATGAAATTCCGGGGGCTTATAAGCCGATTGATGAGGTGATGAGTCAGCAGTCGGATTTGGTGGAAGTTGTGGCGACTTTGAAGCAGGTGGTTTGTGTCAAGGGGTGAATGTAAGGGAAGCTACAAAGGCAAATATTGAACTTGATTAGCAAATTCTTCCAGTTCGCCAAGTTTAGTAATTATTTCCAAGTCGCGGATACAATCACCAATGGAAACGCGAGACTGACGAGCAAAGATAACACCAGAGAAGTTTATATCTTCAGCTTGACGACGTTTTGCTTCAATTAAAAAATCTTGGTCTTGTGAAAACATAACTCGCCCAAGTTCCATAGCTCGATCGAGTAAAATAGTATCTGGTGTACCAGCACGTCCATCTTCTTGAACAGTTAAAACATCTACATCTCGAAGACGTAAACCAACTGTAATAGCTGAATGGATGTGTTCATCCATATAAAGTGCTAGACTCATTTCAATAGCCCTTGTGCACGTAGTCTAGCAGCAAAAGGAGATTCGCCCACTTCAATTTCTGCCTGTTTAACATACTCTTCTCGTCGCTTGATTTCTGCATCGAGTTCTTGTTTGCGATCCCAATAATAAGCTAACGCCGAAAGAATTTGGCTCATAGTTAAGTAGCGATGATTGAGATGTAATTCTGCTGGACTCCAACCATAAGCTATTTGAGCTTCGACTAATTCAACGACTTTCATCGTAGTTCCGGCTATGATGGGAACATTGTCTTCGTTGAGTTCTATATATTTATACTCGGTCTTTGTAAGTGTCATAGTTTCTGCTTTGTCGATCGGCTCTTAAATAGGATGTCTATTTTCTAGTATACTTCGCCGAATCCATGCTACAACAGCAGGGACTAAATCGGGTTGGCTGGGTGAAAAAGTTGGCAAGGGAATATCCCCTTGTTCGCACACCACACAAATCGCGCGATCGAATTTGCTGAAAGCTTTCAGAAATGAATCGCTAAATCCTGTGGGTGTGGCTGAGAGTGCGGTGGAATCGTAGCAGATGAAAAACAGGGAAATTTCGCTTTGGCGGCGCAGGTAATTCCAATAAATTTTGAGTTTTTGCATGGTATCTGGATACCCATTCTGCCACTCTGGACATTTTTGATTGAGCATCTGGTCGTAAATTTCTGGGGCGGGGTTTTCGGGGTCGATGATTTGGTGTGTGTCGATGCAAATTAGTTTTACTTTGCTGCATAGATCGGGTCGATCGTTAATGGCTTCGGCAAGCATTTTAGGTAAGTTTACTAAGTTGGGGCTTGCTGTTGCGGAGTTGGTAAGGGTGTCTTGATGCCAAGCTTGATAATAGTTTGGGAAAGGCATAGTTTGAGCGCAATGCCAAAGAACATCATATAACTCATAAAAACCGAAATCTCGATTGGTAGATATCTGATTTTGTATATGATTTTTTAAATTTGAGACTGCTGATGACAGCGGATATCTTTTAAGTATTTTACCCAAACTAGAAGCCGCGTCAATACGACTATCTGGAGCGGTGTAAACCAGGTCTATTAATGCTTGAATTACTTGTTCATGAATTACATTGGCAGCGCCCAAATATTCAATCGCAAACTTACTAATTACAAAATTGCTGTGGTAAATAAGCTCAATTAGTAATAATATTGCTTCCTTATTGTTAAGACCAAATGCTCCTAACAGCCTGACAGAATCTCGAATAATATTTTCATCCGAAGTATTTTTAATCAAATAAATGAGTGGTTTAACTGCTTGCGGAGATTTAGATGCAATATGGTTAAATGTTTCTGCTGCCCATCTACGTTTTAATTCGTCTTTATTATATTTTTTTTCTTCAATCAGCCATTCTAATAGTTGCCGAACTACATCAAACAGGCTAATTTCAATACTTATGCCAGCTTGAGAATGATAGGGGGCAATTTTTGTTAAGCTCCTATTCGCCTGAGTAGGAATAAATTTATCGGTACTTTTTTCTATCAGCTCCACCAACCTTGCGATGGCTTGCTCGTTACCGGGAACGATAGTTCCCAAGCATTCAGCAGCTTTTACACAGGTGTATTCATGGTGACTGTTTTGCATCATTTTATTAAGTTCATCAATCAATTGCTGATTGTTCTGACCAATGAGTTCTAAACTATTAAATGCTTTCTCAATGAGGTACTGCCCTTCAATAAGAGGATAGAGCTCGGCAGTGGTACGAATCACATTAAGCAGTGCTTCAATCGCTTGTTGATTGCCCGTTCCAATTTGCCCCAAACTCTCAACCATATTTGCCAATAAACCATTAGTAGCATCAGTGGTACTGTTAAGCATCACGTTAATTAAAGCAGGGATGGTTCTGGAGCGATCGCTCTTTTGGAATGCAGCCCTCGCTGCTTCTGAAATTAAACGTCTTTTCCCAACCCACATCTGCATCTTTAAGTTAAAATAACCATATCCCCATCTAATCAATTGCGATAGGATTTTATCAGCACAGCTACATTCCTTAAACTCAGCAATACCTAGGGCTGCTAAAAAATATGCTCGGTATTCATAAAAACCTTTGTCCTCTAAAATATACTCCCAACATCCATCTTGAAATTTAATCAAAGCCTTAATAAA
This sequence comes from Microcoleus sp. F10-B2, assembly GCF_036704965.1. Classification (NCBI taxonomy): domain Bacteria; kingdom Bacillati; phylum Cyanobacteriota; class Cyanophyceae; order Oscillatoriales; family Microcoleaceae; genus Microcoleus; species Microcoleus sp. F10-B2. Next base: position 64,265 of record NZ_JAUBTB010000022.1, read on the forward strand.
TGATTCCTTACATTCTGTTCGTACATCTTGACCCCCCAGCCACAATAAAATAACTTCTTTCCACTGCTTCTCAAAAATTCGGTAACTTGCTTTAGAATTTTTAGGGTTGTCAGGAATGTGATTCAGGAAAAATTTCCAATCCTCAATTGCACAGGCGGCGAAATACTCCTGAAACGTCGGATGGAAGAAAGCGTAAACAGAGTTTTTCGTGCGCGTATCCCTGTCAACTAAAACCAACCATCCCAATTCATCAGCTAAATCAAACCACTCTTCCCCCATTTGCTCGATCGCAAATTCTTGCTCAATCCGAAACCGATTAACGCTTTCCATTGCCGCTAAAGCCAACTTTGCCAAAGCTTGTTGAATCTGTTTTTTATCCCTCTGGTTTAATACTCGCTGTTTCTTCTGAAATTCCTCTTGTTTCCACTCAAAAAAATAAGTGGTAAACTGCTCGTAAAGTGTCGCCTTCGTTTCGGGCAATTCCTGTTCGGGTACGCACCAAGACTGACACAACATCGACAACCGCAGGGGATTGCGTACCAGTTCTTTGATTCGCTCTTTTCCCGGTTCTTTTAACTGTCTTGTTAAGCGTTTTCCCTGTTCTCGCCAGAACGTTTCATTGCCAGAATTGCGCCGTTTCTCATCGTGACTCGCCTCTTCAAACCACTGAAGAATAAACTCATCCACATCATCGGGTTCAAATTCCAAAGTTTTATAAGTATCAAAATTTGTCAGGGTATTGCTAATCGCCGCATCCCAAACATTCAAACGGCAAGTTAGCACCACCCGCGCCTTACCCACCCAGTCTGTCAGTTGTTCCCGAATTCTCGCCAGCGCCTGCACGGGGGATTCCGCCGCCATTTCATCCACCCCATCAAGCAGCAACCACACTTTACCTTGACGGAACAGTTGTTTGAGTGCTTTTCTGATTTCTGGCGTTACATTTTCCGCATCAGCATCGATAAAATATAGCGCTTTTTTCAGCCAATTATCGAGTAAATAATCTTCAATGGTGCCTTCCCGTAAATCTGCCAGTCGAATACAAATCGGAAAATCCGGGGAATTTTTCGGCAACCGTTCCGCCAATTCTCCTAACAGCGTAGTTTTTCCCGCACCCGGTTCGCCAATGATCGCGATATGCTTGCCTTTTTCGGTGCGATTTTCGGCAATCACTTTCTGGAAAAAAGCATCATCTTTATAAGTTTGGACGATTTGCAGTTCTGGTTCTTTCTGGCGTGACTCTTCGCCTGTGGGGTTGGGTATGGGGTTTGGTGTTTTGGGACGTTCCATTAATCCCAAGGGAACGTAAATATTTAATTCATATTGTTGTGCTGTTGCTTGGCGGCGGAGTTGTTGAGTTGCTACAACTTTGTCGCAGATATCGCGCCAGTCGATTTCTGTTGGTGTGAGTTTCGATGTAGGTGGGTTTAACTCGTTTGCATCGACTATATCTGTTACTTCCAAACCTAAAGCTTTGGAAATCGAAATTGCAGACTCTCTATCTACCGCTTCTCCCCGGAAAAACCGCTTAACCGTTGTTTCGTTCACTTCCGCTGCTGTGGCGATGTCCAAATAAGTCCAAACTTTGTCGTTATGGTTGCGTTTAGCAGCTTTGGCCGTTGTGAGTTTTTTTCGTCCTTCTTCCGTTGCGCGAATACCACGTTTGCGGGTTTCCTTCATCGGTAGTAGCTCAATACCATTGTAGATATCAATACATTAACCGATCGCACCGATCGCCCGCCAGTCCGAAAGCCCGCCAGGGGTTTAAACCCCTGGCTAATAGCGAAAGTCCACTTAAGTGGACTAAAAATATTTCGGACTTGATGGCGAACGTAGCAAGATATCAGAACAGGGAACTTAATATCTGAACTGAACTGCCTTAATTTCAACCTCTACACTTTAGTATCACTGAATCATGACCTTCAGAGATACACAAAATATGTTTAACCGGATTACAAAAAGCGAAAAAAATCAAGACAATTGTCAAAAGTTTGTGGGGCGAGTTATAGAGATCGCATTTGTCACACAAGCCTTTATTATCGGCATCAACGGAAATCTCGATGTGCTTTCAGGTAAACCCGTCCTCGATGTTATCCCGTCGATGATTGCTCAAGCTATAGAGTTAATCGTCAAAACCCATCGCACCCAAAAGAGTGTGGAGGAGATTGATCGCATTAAAAAAGATCGCATCGCCCAAAATCCCGACGATTGATATCGCTTCGAGGGTGCAAGATCGATCGCACAAACAGCATCAAAAGGGGGAAATTGAGTTAAACTCGATTTCCCCCTCTTGACAAATATTCGACTTTATGACCTTTTTCTCTAACAAACCATCTGTCTCGACTCAATTTCTAGCAAGCGCAGGAGTGTTTCATCGCCCTTGGCTTTGGCTGCTTCCTTTCTACGATCGAGAATATTGCAAATATTCGCCTGGTGAACTTGCGCCACTTCCACAACTGTTGGGTAATATTCCCCCCTCGCTGAGGCGCTAGCTGCTGCGACATCCCGATCGCGAGTTTGAGAATCTCGCTTTTTGGTATTGTTTGTGCCGCCGTATTTTTTGGGGTTGGGAATGTGTCTCGGATACCGATAGTTCCAGTTTTGGCCCCGGTATTTGCCCGCGACTTCGCCTTCGATCATATCAACTGTCGGAATGTCGTACTCGTAGTTTGAGCCGCGATAAGTGAGTTTCATATTTTTTGATCCTTATATTTATCCAGATAAAAAGGGCAGTCAGGTCAGGTTTGCTTTTCTTCGCTAAAACTTTTTTAGTTTCTGTATTCAATTATACTGTTTTTTTAGATAAATCGCTTTGTTTTACAAAAATTAATATTTTGAGGGGGAGACGGCAAGAAAAAACCCGCCGCAGCGGGTTTAATCGAGTTTTTGGCTGATTCGAGCAGCACCCGGAGCGAAACTGGTTCGGTTCCGAATAACTAGCCGACTGTCACCTGATCGGTTTGCACGCCTGTGGCACCTTCTTCAGCAGAGGCGATCGCCACCAACTTGTCGAGAATTGCCTGACTGGGAACTTGACCTTTGAGAACAACCGTGCCGCTGAGCTGAGCCACATAAACAGTCTCGATATCAGCAACTTCTGCATCGCTGTCAAAAGCTAAAGCAACCCGCTTCGCTAAGCCACTTTCGTCAAAATTTCCGTCTGGGCCGACTTTAGCAGGAGCGATGGATTGCGCTTGTGCTGCTTGCTGTACTACTTGTGCCATCGGTTCAGCCGGGGCTTCAGGCTTTTCGAGTCCGAACAGTCTTTTAAACCAACCCATATTAGTTGAGTCTCCTGAAAATACACTTTTTACACGATAGCTCTAGAATGCCAAAAGACTCGTAATTGTTGCAAAACTCAGCGAAATTTATCAAAATGTTTTATCGGGAGACTTTCACAATCTAAAATCTTAAATAGTATTTAGATGTTGGTGTTGCTATTTGGTGTATAGGACGATCGCTACGCCTTGGATAGCAAACCAGTAGTCGAAATAGTTGCCCCGCTGTCATCTTAAAAAAACTGCACAATCCGTCGGAATACATTGTCGGTTTGTTTAACTAGGCGGGATATCTCCTGCGGGTCATCGAATTGTGTCCACTGATACAGGGGGCGGTTTACTACTCACCCATTCCCCGTTAGAGATAATTAAATCTAACTCTTAACTTTTTAGATAATATTGTTCTGCTTCCGACCAATTCAGTTTAAGCAGCGAATCATCTCCCCATGTCAGCTTGAGACTCGGCTTAATTGCTTCCACGCCCAAAGCGCTAATAATCTGCGCTGCTACAGCTTTCGCCAGTAGCGGCGGTACAGAATTTCCGACTTGGCGAAAACCGTGCCATTTTGTAACGTGAAATCTAAACCAGTCAGGATAGGAATGCAGCCGCGCAGCTTCTCTGACTGTAATGCACCGAGGGGCGATCGGGTGAATCGGTCTCGGCGAAGTATAAGCCCCCCTCGCCCTGTCGGTTCCCGCCCTGAGAGTGTTGCAAACTCCCTGGGGGTGTAGCTTGTAAAAACGACTGATCGGCTCTTTTTCGCCGTGTTTTGCCGCCTGAAACCTTTCCATACATTCCTGAGAATGTTTAGTTCGCAAACTACAAGAGAGGATTTGTCGATCGTACTCGCGATCGTAGGAATAATCATCATCCAAATCATCAATTCCGCGCATTAGACTCGCATAAGTGCTGCACTTTCCGTACTCTGCCATTACCCAATCTCGGTGCAGCAACTCGCTGTATTTTTCCACTTCCGGCAAATCTCCAATAGCATCCCAAACTGTCGGGACAGCAGGTAAATTAACTTTTTTATACCGTTTTGGGACTTTAATTTTCGGGAGTACAGTCGTTGGCTGAGGGTATTTTGGCAGCTCATAATTTTTTTTGCAGCCAATCAGAAACAATCGTTTGCGAGCTTGTGGCACTCCGTAGTTAACGGCGTTTAGAACTTGATAGTTTTCTTCTACTTGATAGCCTGCTTCCATAAAAGAGCTAATTAAAACATTCAGGAGTTCTTTGTGTTTTCCTGACGCAATTCCCGGCACATTCTCCATTACGAAAAACTTTGGTTTTAGCTCCAAAACTAAGCGCTGAAAGTGAAAAATTAGAGAATTTCGCGGGTCGTCTACATCGCGCTTGCCCATCATCGAGAATCCTTGACAGGGCGAACCGCTGATTACTACGTCTATCTCGCGCCGCCCGATCGCCGATTTTTTCCGAATTTCCGATCCCGTAAGCTTTGCGACATCTTTGCACAAAATAGAACACATCGGGAAATTAAACTGGTGTGTGGCGCAGTGAATTGGGTCAATCTCGACTGAGGCAAGTACATCAAAACCTGCTTGTTCAAAGCCCAGGGTCATGCCGCCCGCGCCTGCAAATAAATCAACAGCGATCGGTCGCTTTTTCCGATTGCTTGGCATAACATTTCAATAAAAAAGTTGCTTTAATAGAAATTAAGGAAATCAACCGTGTTTCGGGTAATAAATCGTGAGTTTGTCCACTAGCCAGTCACAAAGGAACCGGGTTTATACATAACCCTTTAATACAAAAATTGCTTTAATAAGCTGTATTTAATTTGACATTTTTCATTATTTCCGCAGCGGCCCGATCGCACACACCCACATCTCCGAGACTTTCGCGCATTTCCCGATAACCTGCTTTCATTTGCTGGCGCCGATCGGCATTTTGCAGCAATTCCAGTGCGTGATTCACTATATTTTCCGCAGTCGCCTCGTCTTGCAGCAACTCCGGGACGATCGGCTTCATTTGCACCAAATTGGGGGGAGACATAAAAGGAATCGAAAATTTCAGCACGTGGCGAGCAATAATCGCCGTAATCGGACTGACGCGATAGAGGACAACTTGTGGAACATCCAGCAAAGCCAACTCCAAATTAACAGTACCAGATTTAGTAATCGCCAGATCGGCAGCAGCCAAGATTTCCAGAGTTTGATTTTCTAACAAAGTAGCCCGCAAACCGTAATTCTCGATCGCCTGTTCGATTTTGCGGCGGAAAGCTTGATTAGCAAGGGGAATCCAAAAATGAACTTCCGGCAATTTAGCTTGAATAATTTGAGCGGCCTCAAATATAACCGGCATCAGGTACTTGAGTTCTTGGTGTCTGGAAGCGGGAATTAGGGCGATCGACACCTGTTCCGACCCAATTCCCAAAGTTTTGCGGGCAACTTCCCGGCAGGGCGCAGATTGCATTCTATCCACCAAAGGATGCCCAACCCAACTCACTTGAGCTCCTTTTTCTCGATAATAATGAGCTTCTTCGGGGAAAATTGCCAAAAGTTTGTCGCAAATATTGACAATCAGATCGGTATTGCGAGGAGAAATCGACCAAACCCATTCTTGAGGTGCGATGTACCAAACCACTGGCAAATCAGGCAAACAGCGGCGGATATAGCTGCCAATACCGAGATTTGGAGTCAAATAATCAATCAATACAACAGCATCGGGGCGGAAGTTTTTGAGATATTGTTTAGCTTTTTGCTGAACTTGGATCGTCGGCCAAATATACGGTACTGATTCTATCAGACCCATAGAACCAATGCCCACAGTATCGCCTAAAATAGTAGCACCAGCTTCCGCCATACGATGGCCGCCCAATCCTGTTATTTCTAACTCCAAACCAGCGGCGACAGCGTGACGTTTTAAGGCTGCAATTAACAAAGCTCCTTGCAAATCCCCAGAAACTTCACCAGTGCTGATAAAAATTTTCATATTCGGACTTTATACAGGTGAGATGTTTGCTAATAACTCGGTAACAGCATCATATTGATCTGGCATATTAGCACAGCGTAGTAGTAATTCTAAGTCCAGATCGGGAAGGAATGTACTCCTGGCAATCTCCTGATAATTTTCACCTGTTAAGTAATAGAGAGATAACTGACTATTTTGCCAAAACCATACTTCCCGAACACCCAATCTTTTGTAGAATTCTAGAGTATTTATCCCGCCACTGGTAATTACCACTTCAATAGCAATATCTGGAACTATTTTTTGGGTTCCTATATCATAGGAATCATCTGGCTCTTTTCTACCCCCTAATTCTCTGTTACCCAAAGTCGGCCCGCCCTTGCCGTAAAATCGAATCCCATTTGCTCTCATATATGCCTCTAGCAGCATACAGAGAGTTTTCTTGATTATTTCGTGTTCGGGCGAGACAGTCATAATTTGCAGTAGTCGATCGAGATAGAAAAATTTCACACCTCTGAAATCTTTAAAAGCTGCTTCTATAGCTTCAAATTGCTCCCAACTCACATCTGAGAACCTGATGCAGCCATCTTGTTCTGTTTCAGGGGATGTAGATTTGACTGAAGTATATACATTCATAGGGCAACAGTCGCTTAGTTCATAGGTTTATTTTACCTGATTCACTTTTTGCCAGGAATCAAACCGCGCCGCCCTTTGGTTACAGACTGCTGCAAAAATCTCTGCAGGTGCTGCAAGTGGGGGTTTTCTGGCAACAAATCCAACTGTTCCAAAGCTTGATTTAGAGTGTAGCCAGAATGGTATAGAATACGAAAAGTTTTCTTCAAAACTAGCAAATCTTCTGAGGTAAAACCGGCGCGTTCGAGGCCTATTTTGTTGATTGCTCGCACTCTCGAAGGATTCCCCTCGACTAGCATATAAGGAGGTACGTCTCGATCGATCCTGCTCAAGCCGCCCACCATAGACAAGCGGCCGATGTGGACAAACTGGTGAACGCCTAAAACACCGCTCAAGCGGGCTTGAGACTCGATTTTAACGTGTCCGGCCAAGGCTACAGCATTGGCGATAATTACTCGATCGGCGATCGCGCAATTGTGTCCCACATGAACATAAGCCATCAATAGATTATGATTGCCAATTGTCGTGCTTTCCCCCGCTCCAGTAGCGCGGTTGATTGTCACGTATTCCCGAATGAGATTGTTGTCGCCAATTTTCACCCTAGTCAGAGAACCCTCGTATTTCAAATCTTGAGGTTCCAAACCAATAGCCGCACCGGGGAAAATTTGATTGCGAGCGCCTATTTCTGTTAGCCCGTCGATAATTGCATGGGCACCAATCTTAGTATCCGGCCCGATTTTCACTCTTTCCCCAATTACAGCATAAGCTCCCACTTCTACAGTCGGGTGAAGTTCGGCGCGGGGATGAATCACAGCAGTTGGGTGAATCAAAGTAAGCATTTGTCAATTTTTTTGCTGGTAAGTGGGAAGGAAGAAGGAAGAAGGAAGAAGGAAGAAGGAAGAGGTAAGAAGGAAACTTTTTAATTTGAAGATTGCTTGGTTCTTCGCAACGCTTTGCGGTTTCAAGTTAAATTCAAAACTCAAAAATAACCACTCACAATTACCCGCAAACTCTTACCAATTCCCAATTTAATCTACCATCGAAAACATCAATTCTCCTTCACAAACTTTTTGTCCGTCTACTTCAGCCAGAGCCTGAATTTTTGCGAAGCGACGGCGTTTTACCCACAGCAATTCTACAGTCATCAGCAACCGATCGCCCGGTACAACCTGACGGCGGAACTTGACTTTATCAATTCCGGTAAACATCCACAATCCTTGCTCGATGTCGGGCAACTGAGCCAGAACAATACCGCCAACTTGAGCCATCGCTTCGACAATTAATACCCCAGGCATAATCGGCCGTCCGGGAAAATGACCTTGAAAATGCGGTTCGTTGAAAGTCACATTTTTAATTCCTACAGCCCTCTCGGACGGCACGTAATCAACAATCTTGTCAACCAGTGCAAAAGGATAGCGATGAGGCAATAATTTCTGAATTTCTTCGAGAGTAAAAGTAGATTTAACCGCTGGAGAATCCTCACCGTTGTTGGTGGGGGCGGATTCAGAATTAGCAGTATTGAGGGTGTTAACTTCAGTCAGCGTGGACATTGCTTGAAGACTTTTGAGTGTGGTATGGCAGAAGGCAGAAGGCAGAAAGCAGAAGGCAGAAGGCAGAAGGCAGAAGGCAGAAGGCAGAGGGAGCATCTCAATGAAAGCAGTTAAGCTAGAAATTGGAGTTTTAAGGCCCGAGGCTGCGGGGCAGGAGGCAGGAGGAAAGAGGAAGAAGGAAAGAGGAAGAAGGAAGGAGCCATAAGAAGTGTTTTTACAAATATGAGATGCTCCCGAAGGCAGAAGGCAGAAGGCAGATGCAATCTTAACAGATCGCCTGTTTTTTCCTAACTTTTATCTAGCGTAGCTAGAGCTTCCGATTTCAGGGCTTGGGCGAGTTGGACGTGTAAGTTGTGACTGGCTTTGTAAGCCAAGTAGTGAGCTTTTGGCCAAGTTCCTAGCAGACTGAGGTCGCCTGCTAAGTCTAGGATTTTATGGCGCACCGGTTCGTTGGCAAATCTCAAGGGCGGGTTGAGCCAGCCGGATCGATCGCAAACTAGGGCGTTCTCTAGGGTACCACCTTTGATTAAACCTGCTTGTCGCAATTGGTCAACTTGGCGAGCAAGTCCAAAAGTGCGGGCTGGGGCGATCGCCGCCGCAAAACTTTCTGCCTCTGGCGACCAACTGTACCATTGATTGCCGATCGCCTGTTCCTCAAAATCAATTCCGTAACTAAATCGAGTTTCGGCTGAGGGTAAAGCCGCTGCAAAAGCATCCCCGTGGCGCACCCAAATTGGCTGTTCTAGGACGAAGGAGGAAGTGGGGTCTTGCTTCGATGCTTGAGGAACTAAGCCGGTACGGGCGATCGCCTCTACCCAAACCAGAGCCGAACCGTCCAGCAGCGGCACTTCCGGCCCATCAACCTCAATTCGAGCATTATCCGCTCCCATCCCCGCCAAAGCGGCTAATAGATGCTCTACAGTGCGAATTTGACCGTCGATACCTGCCAGTTCAGTTGAAAGAGCAGTCTGGCAAACCGCCTCAATTTTTGCAGGAATTATTGGAGCACCGGGCAAGTCAATTCTGACAAAATAGCGGCCTTCACCAGCCCCAGCAGGCAAAACTCGGACGCGAGTTTGTTCGCCGCTGTGCAAGCCGATTCCCGACAGTTCAAATTCAGATTTTAAGGTACGTTGAATAGTCATTAGTTAGTAGTCAGTAGTCAGTAGTCAACTGTCAGTAGTCAGTAGTCAGTAGTCAACTGTCAACTGCCAACTGTCAACTGCCAACTGCCAACTGCCAACTGCCAACTTAGAATCGCTCACCAATCCCAAAGTGAATTTGATTGTCGCCGGTGTCGTTGATACCGTAATCGATCCGGATCGGCCCTAAAGGAGATTGAATCCGCACGCCGAGGCCGTAACCGTAACCGCTACCGGGCTTTTCGCGGATACCGGCCGGGTCGCCCGGGACATCTTTGCCCGTGCCCAAGTCGGTGCCAGCATCCAAAAATAGCGCTCCGCCGATAAACGAAATAATCGGGAAACGGTACTCAACGCTGGCTTCTAGGAAGCTGCGGCCCGCTCCCATGTCGCCTTCGTCGTATCCGCGCACCGAGTTGGCGCCGCCCAAGGCAAAGGCTTCGTAGGGAGGCAAATCTCCGAATACGGTGCCGCCTCTAAAACTGAATGCCAGGGTTTGAGGGCCGGGGGTAAAGTTAGTGTACTTGACTGGTACGTACAAGCTGTAGCTGGCCCGCAGGCGGTTTAACAGGATGCTGCCGGAACCTACAGGAATCGATTGTTCCATGCCAAATCTGAGCAGGGAACCGCTAGTGGGGCGGAGGGGGTCGTTGCGCCGATCGCGCACAACACCTGCTTGCAGTGTTGTCAAGTCATCCGAACCCGAATCGCTAAAACTTAACAGGTTGCCGAGTTCGTCCCGGGATTCGCGACGGCCTTTGCGATCGGTAATTGAGATTCGCTGGTACTGCAAGCCGAGTGAAGCAGTCCACTCAGAATCGGCAAAAGGATTGCGCGACAGGGGACGGGTGAAATTGATGCCGGCACCGGTGCGGACGATGCGGGGTCGATCGTCGTTGGGCAATCTGACTTCCTGTTCGCCGCCGTCAAAAATCACGCTGATCGATCGTCTTCTAAAAAGATTAGCCGTGAAAGAAGTCCGGTAAGGATCGCCCGCAATCCAGGGGTCGGTAAAACTCAGGTCAAACAGCGTTTGGCGTTCCCCGATTTGTACTTCAGCCCCCAATTTCTGGTTCCTACCGCCCAAGTTTTGCTGCTGGTAACTCACCGTACCGAACAAACCCGTCGCGGAACTCAAACCCGCACCCGCGGCCAGAGAACCGGTATTTTTCTCAATGACGTTGACAATTACCCTTGCCTTGCGGGGGTCTGTCGTTCCCGGTTCCAAGGCAAGCCGCACGTCTTCAAAAATTCCCAAACCAAACACCCGTCTCAAATCCCTTTCCGCCTTGGTGCGGTTAAAGATGTCTCCGGGCTTGAGTTCGACTTCGCGGGTGACGACAAACCGACGGGTGTTGCCTCCGATGGGCTGACCCGTGGCATCTGTTGCCTCTCCCTCCTTGTTCAGGAAGCGGACATCAACGGATTCGATCTGACCTTCTGCCACTTGCAGGGTCACTGTTCCGTCGTCTGCTACTTGCGGGGCATCAGTGATTTGGCCCAAAACATAGCCGTTGTCTTGATACCAGGCATTAATTTTTTTCACTCCCTCCTCAAAGCGGCGGAGGTTGAGAATTTTGCCGTATTGATCGCGGAAGCTTTCGTCAATTACGCTTTGGGGCAGCACTTGCTGACCGGTGATTGTCACTCCCCGCAGCACCGGATTTGCCTGGACAATAAAAGTTACCCGGACGCCCAACGGGGTGTCTTCGGGTACTGCCCGCACGTTTCTGAAAAAGCCCGTGGCAAAAATGGCGTTGATGTCTTGTTGCAGTTGGCTGCGGTTGGTCGTGCGTCCCGGTTGGGTGCTGATGACTCGGTAAATTTCGCTTTCCAAGTCTTCCGTCGCCCCGGTGACGGTAACTTCTGCAACTAGCACTTGCGGTTCGGCGGGCCCGGCGGGTGCGGGGGTTTGTCTCGGCTGCGGTGCTGGGCCAGGGGGCAATTGGGGAAAGATGATAGCGGGAGGTGTGGCAGGGGGAGGTATGGTCGGAGTCGGTCGCGGCTGAGCCGGTTGGGGCTGAGCCGGTCTGATCCGGGGCAGTCTGGGGGGACTTGGGGCGTTTTGAGCGATCGCCCCTGATTCCTCTGGTTTCCCTAGCTCTGCTGCGATCCAGGCGGGCGTTACAGCCGCTTCCGATGGGGGGAGCGCGCTCCCGAGTTGTGATCGCCCGTGCAGGGCGTTTTGGCTGCTAGAGGCGGGAGAGGGGTTGGATGCTAGCTCGGGTTTGAGTTCAATGCCCGCAGGTGAAACCGGGGAAGACGGGTCTGTGACTCGGTTTGGGGGCTCGTCGTTCTCTCCTCTGGCAGGGGCCGCAGCTATTTTTAGGGCTTCCCCTTTGCTAGTTTTAGCGGCTTTGCGGTTTTGAGGAGGGTTTTGGGTTAATTCTGCAATGGGGCGATCGGGTAATTCGATCGACGGGGCGGGCCCGGCGGCAGCCAAAGCTTCCTCTGCTGATTCAGAGTAGGATGTTTGGCCGCTTGCCGAATTTGATAACCCGAATGTTGCTGAGGCAGTAAAAACTGCCACCAATACAGCAGATAAACGCATTTTTGTTCACTTTTTTGGAATCCACACACCACATTAGTCATTAGTCATCAGTCATGAGTCATTAGTTATTAAGTCGGTTGAATTTCGCGCTGACCGCTAATTGATATGACTGTTGACCGCTGATTGCTGACATCGAAATCACAAGGGTGACAAACTGTGCAATTCTAGCGCATTGCCAAGGCCTCTAGACTTTCTGAGCTAGAACCCGTTGGAGAACTTGCTGGTAAGCGGTTTCTACCGATCCTAAGTCGCGCCGGAATCGGTCTTTGTCCATAACACGGGCGTCGGGGTCGGCTTCTGCGTTGTCCCAGAGGCGGCAGGTGTCGGGACTGATTTCGTCGGCGAGAATCAGATTTTGATGTTGGTCGATACCGAATTCTAGTTTGAAGTCTACTAGAGTGATGCCGCACTGGCTGAAAAATTCCTTGAGTATTTCGTTAATTTCGCGGGCGGCGATGTCTAGTTGGTCTACTTGTTCGGGGGTGGCTAGCTGCATTAACAGCAGTCGGTCGCGGGTCAGCAGCGGGTCTCCCAAATCGTCGTTTTTGTAATAAAACTCGACCAGCGGCGGATTGATAATTGTGCCCAGGGCGAGTCCGGTTTGTTTGCAAAGACTGCCGGCGGCAATGTTTCTGACAACTACTTCCAAGGGCAAGATTTGGACGCGGCAGACTCGCATTTCGTTGGGGGCCGGCGTGTCGATGTAGTGGGTGGGAATGCCTTTGGCTTCTAGCATCCGAAACAGGTGCGCGGATACGGCACAGTTGATTTCGCCTTTGCCGGCGATGCTGCCCCGTTTCTGGGCGTTAAAGGCGGTGGCGTCGTCTTTGAAGTGGGTCAGCAAAATTTCGCTGTCTTCGGTGGAGTAGAGGATTTTGGCTTTGCCTTCGTAGAGTTTGCGATCGGCTGACATGGCGATTAATAATAATGTAGATGAGTTTTAGATTTTACAGTAGCTCTCTGAGGGCGTTATTGGCGAGTTTTTGGTTCTCGGCTGCCCCACTCATGCCCGTGAGGGCGAGTATGCCTGTAGATAGATAACGCGATTGGCTGAGACATAAATGATTCTTGACAAAGGACAATAGAAATTAGAGCTGCTGGGTTCGCGCTCTGTGCTGACTGAACCTCGCCAACGAGACTGGCGCTTAAAAAACATCTGTAAAATGGCTGATTTATGGAAGACAAAAAAATTCATATCCTCTTGGTAGAAGATGATGAGGTTGATGTGATGAACGTCCGGAGAGCGTTCAAAAAAAATAATATCGTTAACCCCCTCTACATGGCTGCTAACGGATTAGAAGCTCTAGCTATATTGCGCGGAGAAGCAAAAATAGAGCCTGCAATGCCTCAAGCGCGCCGGTTGATTTTGCTTGATTTGAATATGCCGAGAATGAACGGGATCGAGTTTTTGCGAGAATTGCGGCTGGATGAAAGTTTGAGGTCGATTCCGGTGATCGTCCTCACAACTTCTAATGAAGATAGAGATAAGGTAGAAGCTTATAATTTAAATGTAGCGGGGTATATTCTTAAACCTGTCACTTTTTCTAACTTTGTGGAAGTTATGGCGACTCTCAACAGATACTGGATGCTGAGCGAAATACCCTAAAATAGTAATTTTTTAATAATAAAATTCAATGTGGTTTGTGATTTTTCATCTGTGCAGTTGTTTGCATTCCTTTTTACAGACTCCAACTTTTTCGGAGTAATCCACAATTCGGTTGTTATGGACAAAATTCTCAAAATTCTGATAGTTGATGACGATGCAGTCGATCGGATGGCGGTCAAACGCTCGCTCAAGTCCGCTGGGGTTGCGGCAGAAGTTACAGAAGCAGAAGACTGCGCGGATGCCCTGACCAAACTCTCGGTCAGCAAAAATTCTACCCAGGCGAGCGCGAAACTTTCAAAACAAGATAAATCTCAACATTATTTAAGCGAGGTTGAGGATACAGAAAATTCGCTGCTATTAAATCAGATATTTGAGTGCAAATTTGACTGCGTATTTCTAGACTACGGCTTGCCCGACGGAGACGGACTGACTTTGGTGCAAGATGTACGGGAAGCTGGGATAAAAGTTCCCTTAATTGTGCTCACAGGTCAAGGCGACGAACAAATTGCTGTGGAATTGATGAAAGCGGGAGCTTCAGATTATATCGCTAAAGGCAAGATGTCTCCAGAGAGTTTGTCCCGCAGTTTGTACAATGCCATTCGCGTTTACCGCGCCGAATTTGAGGCGTTTCATACGAGTGAAAAACTTAAGGAAAGCGAGGAACGGTACAGGTTAGTTTTAGAGGGAGTGAACGACGGAATTTGGGATTGGGATTTAAGTAAAAACGAGGTTTATTGGAACGATCGCCTTTTGGAAATTATCGGTTTATCGCGGGAGGAATTTGGCAGCACTATGGAAGCTCTCTACAACCGCCTGCACCCGGAGGACAAGGAGGGCATCGTCACGGCGATCGCCGCTCACTTAGAACAAGAAATAGACTACAATGTAGAATTCCGGCTGCTGCACTCTTCCGGTTTTTATCGTTACTGCACTTCTCAGGGAAAAGCTCAGCGAAATTTCCAAGGAAAAGCGCTGCGGATGGCCGGCATGATTAGCGACATTACTGAGCGGAAACAGGCGGAAGATGCTCTAGAAAGGGAACGGCAGCAACTGAAACAAATTATTAATTGCGTCCCGGTAGCAATGGCGATGTTCGATACGGAAATGCGCTATTTAGCTAACTCTCACAAATGGCTGACTCAATTTAATTTCGAGTGGCAGTCCCTAACTAATCTCAGTCATTACGAATTGTTTCCAGATACGCCGAATCGCTGGAAAGTGATGTATCAACAAGTGCTCAAAGGTGAGGTAGTTTCTGTCAGCGAAGATGCTTGGGAACGAGCAGACGGTTCTGTTATGTACCTGCGCTGGGCCGCTCACCCTTGGTACAATCCCGACGGCAAAGTGGGAGGAATTGTGATGGTGGCTGACAAGATTAACGAGTTGGTGGAAGCGCGGGAAACGGCCCTAGAAGCGAGCCGGGTGAAGTCGCAATTCTTGGCAAACATGAGTCACGAAATTCGCACTCCGATGAATGGGGTTTTGGGCATGGCTCAATTGCTGCTGCGCGCTCCTCTGGAACAGAAACAGCGGGAGTGCGCTCAGACTATTTACCGCAGTGCTGAACATTTGCTGAGCGTGATTAATGATATTCTCGATTTCTCTAAGATTGAAGCGGGAGAAATGCGGATGGAAAAAGCTGATTTTGATTTGGATAACTGCATTGAATCGGTGATAGCCATAGTGGCACCTTTGGCAGAGGAAAAAAATATTGAATTGAATATTTTAGTTGACAGTTCGGTGCCGAAAAAATTAGTGGGCGACTCTGGCCGGTTAAAGCAAATTTTGTTAAATTTGACGGGGAATGCGATAAAATTTACCGATCGCGGTCAAGTTTTAGTTCACATAACTGTCAAGCGGGGCGATCGATCTATCGAAGGCCCCGAAGGTGCAAAATTGCTATTTTCGGTGCGGGACACTGGCATTGGAATTTCGGAAGAAGGGCAAACAAAGCTGTTCCAATCTTTTTCTCAGGTAGACGATTCTCCTACTAGGCCTTACGGCGGAACGGGTTTGGGTTTGGCTATTTGCAAGCAGTTAGTCGAGACAATGGGAGGCGACATTGGGGTTCGCAGTTTGCTAGGCAGCGGTTCGACTTTTTGGTTTGCTATACCTTTAGAAAAACAGTTGCAAGTTGAGCCTCGCGAGCCAGAACTTGCGGGTAAGAAGCTGTTAGTAATCTCTGGAAGCGCTTTGAGGAGGGCGGCGGTACGATCGCTCGCTCAAAGTTGGGGTGCCCGCTGCGACGAGGCAGAAAGTGCTACTGATGCTTTGACTTGGTTGAAAAATGCTCAGGGCGGCATTTCTCAGCATTCGGGGGAAGGGAAAAAAAGCTGCGATGGGGTGCTTGTGGACTTGCAAATGCCGGATTTGGATGCGGAGGAATTTGGTTTGAAAGTGCGATCGATGCAGCCAGTTGCCTCGTTAATCGCCATGACTGCTTTGCGGGAACAGTCGAAAGCTGAAGCGCTTTGCAACCGGGGTTTTAGCGGCTATGTACTCGAACCGGTGCGGCCTTCCCGCCTGCTTGAAGCTTTGCTGGCTCCGGTTAAGGAAACGGGCAATGTTGGGAACTTGGAAGATGCTAATACTGACAAGTTGCCAGCAGTTAATTCTCAAGATCTTACTCCCAATTCGCCGTCATCGCTGAGAATTTTACTGGTGGAAGACCACCCGATAAATCAACAAGTTATTGTCGAACAGTTAGCGGCTTTAGGCTATCACGCTGACTGCGCCGCCAACGGTCAAGAAGCGCTGAATTTGCTGGCAGACAACACCTATGATTTAGTGCTGATGGACTGTCAAATGCCGATACTTGACGGTTACGAAACCGCACAAAAGTTAAGGGAAATCGAAGGAGGCGATCGGCATACTTTTGTGATTGCTTTAACTGCTCACGCTATGCCGGGGGAACGAGAAAAATGTCTGGCGGCGGGGATGGATGATTATCTCAGCAAACCTGTAGATTTAGAGGCTTTGGCGGCGGCACTGAAAAAGTATGAAGCCCAAAATGTTCAGTTAGAAAATAAGTATGGAGTTAAAAGTATTAAATGGGAAAACAATTCTCACTTAGCAACAAATTATAAAGAAGTGTGGGAAAAAGCGCAGGTTGTGGGTGTACCGCCACCAAGGGCGATCGCACTTCCAAATTGGGAACACGCAGACTGCGACGGACTGTTCGACAAGAGCAGATTGGAGCAACTCGGACGAGTTAATATTAAATTGCCAGAGCGACTTTTGCAAGCATTTGTGGGAAACGCGCAAGCTGATGTGGCTGCTGCCAAAATAGCTGTAGAAGCTAAAGATTGGCAAACTGTCGAATATCAAGCACATCGTCTCAAGGGAACTTCGGCTAATGTGGGAGTTGCTTTGATGTCAAATTTAGCTGCACAATTGGAACATCAAGCGCGAGTCTTTCAATTTGAACCGCTAGCTCTGGAACTGTCAACAATTGAGGGGGTTGAGAACATATTAAGGAGTTTGTCAACTCATTTAGCCAGAGTTAAAGAATTTGTGGAAAATCGAATGTTTGGTTAATCTGCTAGTAGATAGTAGTCGATTATTATAGTCACCGATAGAAATCGCAACTATACCAACCAAATTAGCCTTCGCGTGACTGAGAAATAAAGAGGTAAAGTACGGACTGCGCACCCTAAATATATAAGTTCTGCCTAAGTTCTATTTCTTGATTCCTTTCTTTCTTCACTCTGTGTCCTCTGCGTTCTCTGCGGTTAATTAAAAAAATTAATTTAGCTATGACTTACGATACCAGTAAAAACACTATCTTAGAGAGCGAGCCCGTCGAAAATAATGGAGCAAGGCTGACGCCTTTGATGGCTTTTGCTCGGGAAGTTTTGTTGTACGAACAGGAGGCAGATCCTCCGGCTATGCGTTCCCCAGAACTGGCGGGGAACGAGGGAGAATATCAGGCAGTTGTGGTGGATAATCTGGTGGCAAAAGTGGCTCGCTGCTGTCGGGAAAGCAAGATTGGAAAAAAATTACCGACGGCTTTTTACGTTCACGTTTCAGCTCTGCAGAGACTCAATCCTGTACTCGTAATTTACGAAAATTGTGCCAGACATACTCTGGAAAATATTGAAGAAGCAACTTTAGTTAAATTTTCACTCGCACGACCTAAAATATCTTATCTTTTTTACCCTGATTTCGATACAGATGCTCACCCTGCTTTGCAAACCAGCATCCAAATTAATCTGGAAACAGGGGAAGTTAAATGTTTCGATTACAGCAACAGCGAAAATCCCCCGGTTTTGCACCGGAAGGAAACTTTTATAAGTGCGGATTATCCGAATTACGAAAAGTTTGCTCGACTGACTCGCAGCGAGGAAGGATGGGGACTGCTTGACAATACTAGCGTTATCGGCACTCGCGAGGGTTGGCTCAAATACTTGGGATATTGCGGTGTGGAAATTCAAGATCATGCTGTTGTCGAGCGTTTGAAACAGGAGAATAGCGACCTTTCAATTCCCAAAATCGAGCGACACAAAGCTGCGATGGTACGCAACTCGCTTTCTAAACCTTTGCGTTTGGTTTTAGAAGCTGATTTAGCAATCGATGGGGCGACTTTTTTTGATTACGGTTGCGGTTACGGCGGGGATGTTAAATATATTGCACAAGAGGGTTATGCTATTTCGGGTTGGGACCCATACTATCAGCCGGATACTCCGCGAATTTGTGCGGATATTGTGAATATTGGTTATGTGATTAATGTAATTGAATCTTTGGCGGAACGCCGAGAAGCTTTGCTGAATGCTTGGGAATTAACTAAGAGTTTATTAGTTGTGGCGGCTCAGGTTTTGATTGATGATAGCGATCGAGGCCAAATTGCTTATGGGGATGGGGTGATTACTTCTCGCAATACTTTTCAGAAGTATTACGAACAAGAAGAGTTGAAGGTTTATATCGACCAAGTTTTGAGTGTTGATGCAATTCCTGTGGCTTTGGGGATTTATTTTGTGTTTCGGGATGCTGCGGAGGGTGAAAGTTTTCGTGCTTCTCGGTTTCGATCACACTTATCGACTCCCAGAGTGCGATCGCAAGTTAAGCGGTTTGAGGATTATGCGGAAATGCTGGCTCCTTTGATGGCTTTTGTGAGCGATCGGGGCCGCCTTCCGGTTAAAGGCGAATTAGCGGAAGAATCGCCAATTAAGGAGGAATTTCACAGTTTTAATCGCGCTTGGAGGGTGATTTTGCAAGCAACGGATGCGGATGATTGGGAGAAAATCGCCGATAAACGCCGCCAGGATTTGCTAGTATATCTCGCTCTCAACGGTTTGGGCGATCGACCTTCAATGCGCCGACTCCCGGCTCAAATCCGCAACGATATCAAAGGTTTGTTTGACAATTATCAAAAAGCTTGCACTTTGGCTGATTTAATGCTGTACAGTTTGGGCAAACCTGATATTGTTGCGGATTGCTGCGAAGATAGTGCGATCGGCTACAAACAGCCCGGTTCCCTTTCAGTTCACGTCTCAGCTTTGGAAGAACTCGATCCTTTGCTCAGGCTCTACGAAGGCTGCGCCAACCGCACAATCGGCAGGCTTGACGGCGCGACAATCATCAAATTTTACGCTCGCAAACCTCAAATTTCCTATTTATTTTATCCCGATTTTGACACTAACCCGCATCCAGCCCTCCACACGGCTATGCACATACATTTGCGCAACCTTTCTGTCAGCTATCAAGACTATTCGGATGTCTACAATCCGCCAATTTTAGTGAGAAAAGAAGCTTTTGTTACTGCTAGTTATCCGCATTACGAAAAATTTGCGAAACTCAGCCGCCAAGAAGAAAAGTTAGGGATTCTCGATCGTGGCGCAGTTAAAAAACATCGGGAATGGGTGAAGTGTTTGGAGGAAAACTGCGTTAAGATTAAGGATCATAAGTTGTTTTGGCGATCGGATGCTGACCCAGAAAAGTTGAAAATGCTGCAAAAAGCTGCGTCGGAACGCCAGCAGAAAAAGATTGAGTTGAATCCAGGAAAGATTGAACGAACCGCAGAGGGCACAGAGGGCGCAGAGGATGGAAAAGAAGAGGGAGAGGAATAGTCATGGAAGTAGATGATGATTTTAGTCAGGGTAAGCGAGGGCGATCGATCTACAATTACCTGGGAAAAATCGGATCTCAGCTATCACAAATTAGACGTTCAAACGTGAAGTTATGATTAATCTACGCTCCGCGACTTCCGCTGATTTGGATCTGTTACGACAGTGGGATGAGCAACCTCACGTAATTGCCTCAGATCCTAACGATGACTGGGCTTGGGAGGTAGAACTTGAGCGCGCGCCCGATTGGAGAGAACAATTGATTGCTGAAATCGATGGTCGTCCAATCGGATTTATCCAAATCATCGATCCGGAACGCGAGGAGACAAACTATTGGGGTGATGTTGCGGCGGATCTTCGTGCCATTGACATTTGGATTGGGAAAGAGGCTGATTTAGGCAAAGGCTATGGAACACAAATGATGCAGCTTGCAATTGTCAGATGTTTCGCAGATCCGGCGGTGAAAGCTGTCCTCGTCGATCCGCTTGCCAATAATACTCGGGCCCACAACTTCTATGAACGTCTTGGCTTTCAATTTATCGAGTACCGAAAGTTCGGTGACGATGATTGCTTTGTTTATCGCCTGAACCGAGTAGATTGACACTATGAATTGAGCTCGTATCGCTGTAGCAGCAGTGCGTGAGCGATCGTACAAATCTACAAGTTATTTTTTGAGCCGTGATTTGAAAATATTAGATGATCCTTACAGTAACTTTCGATTTATTTCGGACAGTGTGTGGAGTAGAGATCGCCTAAAATCCATAAACCGCCGAAAATTTAAACCCCCTTCCTAGACTGAGGATCGTTTTTTGCAAAAAGCTTTAACAGATATATGTAAAACTTTAGCCCCTAAATTGGTATCATCTAAAGTTTGAGAAATGGATATTTTTATGAGCTACAATGAATCGAAAAAGATTTACGCTGCTTACGAAGCATTTATAGGTTCACTAAGTGAGAAGTCTAATATTTTTTCCTCAGAGATAGGGGATGTTCTCGGTTTAGCTATTTTATCCCGTATGATTGGAGTTGTTGGGATAATAATTAGTTTGTTATTGCTGGCTTTTACACTATTAGCAATAGTTCCATTAATTGTTCCATTGATCGTGTTTTTAATATGTGCAATGAGTGCGCTTTTTATTGAATGGATTGCAGAGTTCACAGCGAAAAATCAGAAGCCCAATGTGATCGATGTAGCAATATGTTCTAAAGAACAAGTCATTTATCAATCTCGGAGTTACCGTGAAAATGTCTATTATATCCATGTGTATATTAAGAGTGGCTATAGAGTTGATTCAAAAGGGGAAAAAACTATGTTGCCAAAGCTCAAGGAAGAGATTCCCAACTTCAAAGGAAAGTTTCGATTTCAAGTAAATCCTTATTTGTGGGATGATTTGCAACTAGATGAAGAAGTTGAGATCGTTACCACCAAAGGTTGCTATGTATTCGACAAACTTGTAAATATACTCAGCACAGATAATCCTAAATATCCTCACATATTTTAACATCTAAAGCCCTTAGCTGCGAGGGAGTTTAGCTAGTATATCGCAGTGATCGCTCCATTAAAGTAATCGTTTGAAGCGCAGTTCAGGGAACTAGAAATGATCTGTTTCGTTGTTGAGTCCAGAGAAGTTATCGGCGATCGCACGAGCAGAAATAATTGTTAAGCGATCGGGTTATAACAAATCATTGGAGCGGTTATAATTGTGATATTTTCGCAAGTAAATAAGATTGAGCATTTTTTAGCTAAAATCAATACTTACTCAGGCACACTATATGTAGCGTGCCTGCGTAAGTCCTGTTAAGCAAACTTAATTTTCAAATAATCATCCTCCATCTTTGCCCCCGAAGGTTGCAGCGCCGCCAAAGCTTGCGGCAACACCAAATTACGGCGGTGATTCCCAATCCGAACATTCAACTCATCTCCCGTTTTGCTCAACTGAATCTGATCCTTAGCAATTCCGGGCAAATACAGTTCAAGACTATATTGATTGTTTTCCTGGACGATCTTAATCGTATTTTCTTTGTAATAAACTTGACTGGGGTCTTCGTCTTTGTAAAGCGTTTCTTTCAAGCGTTCCAAAGCTGGCAAACCGCACATTTCTTCTGAATAAAGTGGCACTTCCTTAACTGGCAGCGGCATGAAATCCGAGTGAATTTCCTGACGGTACTGCTCCTGGCTTTCTTTCCACCGTTTAAAAAATGGGTCAGTTACTTCGGCGGGAATAATCCGGTTAGCTACTACTAAATCAGTAGCTACATTGTACAAACTCAAATAGGCATGAGCGCGCAGAGACTCTTTAATTACCATTTTTTCTGGATTGGTAACTAACCTTACCGAAGTGACAGTATTGTCAGTTAAAACCTTTTCTAAAGCTTCGATTTGTTCGTAAAATTCGTAAGGTGCATCCATCACCTCTTTGTCTGGTAAAGAAAAACCCGCAATTGGTCTAAAAATAGGTTCAACTAAAGGTCGAAGGGCGGCTGATATGCCTTGCAGCGGCTTGTAAAATTTTCTCATGTACCAGCCGCCAACTTCCGGCAAACTTAGCAGTCTCAATGCTGTGCCAGTCGGAGCAGAATCGATAATTAAAACATCAAATTCGCCTTCGTCGTAATGCCGCTTCATTCGTACTAAACCGAAGATTTCATCCATTCCTGGCAAGATGGCTAATTCTTCAGCTTGCACCCCTTCGAGCCCCTGCGCTCGCAAGACTTGAGTAATGTAGCGCTTAACGGCTCCCCAATTGCCTTCTAATTCCCTGAGAGCGTCTAATTCGGCTCCCCACAAATTCGGTTTCACCAGGCGCGAATCGTGTCCGAGTTCCATGTCGAAGCTGTCGGCTAAGGAGTGAGCGGGATCTGTGCTCAGCACTAGGGTTTTGTATCCCAATTCGGCACATCGCAGCCCAGTCGCAGCGGCTACAGAGGTTTTGCCGACGCCGCCTTTTCCAGTCATTAATATTAAGCGCATTGATTGTTTAGCTCGCCTGAAAGTAATTTACTCCTACATTGTAACGTTATGTAACGAAAATTAATTTAGTGGGGGAATTAATTTGGGCGATCGCCCACCGCTGAACACAGCGCATTTCAGGCGACACACGAAATTGCTGCCATGTCAATATCAGTTAAAATTATTTATCTCAGATATCAATTGCAACAAATAAAAATTCATCAGCGTTCATCTATATTTATCTGCTAATATCTGCGGTTTAAAAAGGGCTCTCGCTCTTGAAAAACTATTTTTTATTGCTAAAAAACCTAAGCCAAATTCTCAAACATTAGTTTTCACAGGAAATACAAGCTGTTTGAGCACATCCAACCGCGAACAGTCCCAGTAATCGATGTGAGAAACAATTAAATCATCACTGTTGACTTTAAGTTCGCTCCTACCGGCGATCGCCATTTTCGGTTTCCAAGGTAGCGGTGCGATCCAGCTCAGAGTCCAGCGAGTTTCTATAGTATCTCCCGATCGCGAAATGCCGTGCAAATCGAGATTTATATCCTGAAAAAAAGTCCCCATAAACCCGATCATTTTGCGGTAGCGATCGACTCCTGTAAATCGATTCACCGGATCTTCAAAATAAACATCTTTTGCATAAATGCTGTAAGTCTGATTATCGGGAAATCTTTGATAATCGTCTTTGAGAATTTCAATAATGTCCATTTCGAGCGATCGTTATTCTTCTATTATTAGAATATAATTTTAACACAATAGATATAAAATCCGCAAATTTTGTCCAAATTGTGATATTATATCAGGTTATTTACTGCCTTGCAAACTTTCAACTTAACATCACAACTATGATTGACCTCTACACTTTTACTACCCCGAACGGTCGCAAAGTCTCGATCATGCTCGAAGAAATAGGTTTACCCTACAACGTGCACGTCATCGACATCACAAAAAACGACCAATTTAGCCCAGAGTTCATCGCCATCAACCCCAACAGCAAAATTCCCGCGATAGTCGATCGAGATAACGGCATCACCGTCTTCGAGTCCGGGGCAATCCTGATCTATCTGGCCGAAAAAAGTGGCAAATTTCTGCCCACCGACAAAGAAAAATACTTTCAAGTTATGGAATGGCTGATGTTTCAAATGGCCAGCGTCGGGCCAATGTTCGGTCAACTAAACCACTTCAAACGCTTTGCCCCCGAACAAATTCCCTATGCGATTGGGCGCTACGAAAAAGAAACTTTGCGGCTTTACGGAGTATTAGACACTCAACTAGCAAAATACGAATACATCTGCGGCGACTATTCCATCGCCGACATTGCTACCTATCCCTGGGTTGCTATTTACGAATTTCAAGGATTAACCCTCGACAACCACCCCCACCTCAAACGTTGGGTAGAAACCTTGCAGAAGCGTCCCGCCGTTGAGCGCGGCATGGCTGTTCCCGAACTGCAAAAATAGCAATTTTTAAACCGCAGACAGACAAAGATATTACCAATCTTATCGGCGTTTATCTGCGTTCATCTGCGGTTAAAAAATCTTTAAAACCTAATCTGCAAAGTGCTTAATAATCGCCTCAGCAAACTCCGAACACTTCAACTCAGGCACCGGCGGTTCCATCAACCTTGCCAAATCGTAAGTAACTTCACCGTTAGAAATTGCCGCTCCCAAACCCTTCTTAATCAAATCTGCTGCTTCCTGCCATCCCATGTATTCTAACATCATCACCCCGGACAAAATCAGGGAACCGGGATTGACTTTATCTAAACCCGCGTGTTTCGGTGCAGTGCCGTGAGTTGCCTCGAAAACAGCACATTCATCACCAATATTCGCACCTGGGCCCATGCCCAATCCGCCGACAATGGCGGCGGCCGCATCGGATAAATAATCCCCGTTCAGATTCATGGTCGCCAAAATCGAATACTCGGCCGGTCGGGTTTGAATTTGTTGGAAAATACTGTCAGCAATTCGGTCGTTGACCATAATCTTGTCTTTCCACTGACCGCTGCCGTGACTGTCCCAAATTGCAAACAAAACGTCGGCTACTTCTTGACGAATTTTGGCTTGTTTTTCTGGGGTCAAAGCATCGTATCCCGGGTCTATTTGGCGGGCATTATCTTCTAAGCTAATAGCTGGATTTTTTTCTTTGTTGCCCAGAATCCAAGACTCTCTTTCAGTTACGCACTGTTCTCGAAATTCGGTGGTTGCTAATTCATAACCCCAATCTCGGAAAGCTCCTTCGGTGTATTTCATGATGTTGCCTTTGTGCACCAAAGTTACTTGCTGCTTTTCTTTTGGCAACCGCAAAGCGTGGGTAATAGCGCGCCGTACTAAGCGCTGAGAACCTGTTTTGCTAATCGGTTTAATCCCAATTCCAGAATCGAGGCGAATTTGTTTTTTGCCATGTTCTGGTGTTGCCGGAATTAACTCATTATTGAGATATTCAATCAATTTCTTGCCGATGTCGCTGCCTTTGGCCCATTCAATTCCGAGGTAAATATCTTCTGTATTTTCCCGGTAAATAATTACATCTAGGAGTTCAGGAGTTTTGTGTAGCGATGGTGTTCCAGCATAATATTTGCAGGGCCGCACGCAGGCGTAAAGGTCAAAGATTTGCCGCAAAGCTACGTTTAGCGATCGAATGCCGCCCCCGATTGGGGTTGTCAGCGGCCCTTTGATGGCGACTCCGTATTCTTTGATGGCGTCTAAGGAATCTTGGGGCAGATATTGGTAAGTACCGTAGACATCGCAGGCTTCGTCGCCTACATAGATTTTAAACCAGTTGATTTTGCGATCGCCACCGTAAGCCTTGTCTACCGCAGCATCCATGACTTTCTGGGATGCAGGCCACAAGTCAACGCCCGTACCGTCGCCGCGAATGAAGGGAATAATCGGGTCATTGGGGACGATCGGCAAACCGTCTTTGAAAGTAATTTTAGAACCTGTTGTCGGGGCTACAATCTTTTCGTACATATCTTAACAGCGCGGATAGGAGTGTTCCCTATTTTGCCACGATTATCTGCCTAAACTTCAATCAATTCTAAATATTTGTATAAATTTTTGATAAATTGATTTTTAACCGCAGATAACAGCAGATAAACGCAGATAAACGCAGATGTTTTTGGTGGTGTCTGCATTTATCTAGGATTTTATTCTTTTTGCATATTCTTCTTCACAATCCACAAAATACACCAGATGACTATAATCACCACAACTATTTTGGAAACAGGACCGAGATATTCATCTACAAGTGTATAATTCTCACCTAGTTTATATCCCGCAAAAGTCAGGAAACTTACCCATAAAAGAGTGCCGCCTGTTGAGTATAGTAAAAAAGGAATTAAAGGCATATTATTGATGCCAGCGGGCAGGGAAATCAGGGTGCGAACTCCGGGTACGAGGCGACACAAAAACACGGCTTTGTTGCCGTGTCTGTTAAACCATCTATTTGCTTTGTCAATATCGGCGCCCGATACTGCGATCCACTTACCGTATTTGTCGGCTAAATTCCTCAAGCGTTCTTCGCTCAATAATTTACCGGCATAGTACCAGGGAAGCGCCCCCAGAACTGTACCAATTACTCCTGCTGCGATCGCCGGTGCTAACTGCATATCATTACCCTTTGATGCCGTGAATCCTGCCAGCGGCATAATCAATTCTGATGGTATGGGCGGGAAAAGATTTTCTAAAAACATCAACAGGCCAATTCCGAAATAGCCCATCGACTGCATTGTGTTAGTTATCCATTCAACCATTTTGATTTAATAATTGGTAATAGGTATAGCAGAAGGAAGTTCGGCAACGAACAATGTACGGGATGTAACGGATGTCAGGAAGACCGAATGCCGAAGTTGGAAGAAGGAAGTTCATGAAGAAGTAGGGACACGACAATGCCGTGTCCCTACGGTGGGGATAGATAAATCGATGATTAAGTGCCCGAAGTCCAAGAGTTAGTGTACTCAATTTGCTCGGCAGTCAAGGTATCAATATGAATACCCATTGCTTCCAATTTGAGACGGGCAATTTCTTTATCAACTTCCACGGGGATTGAGTGAATACCGGGCTCTAGTTTGCCTTTGTTCGCAACCAGATATTCGCAGGCTAAAGCTTGGTTAGCAAAGCTCATATCCATCACGGCGCTGGGGTGTCCTTCGGCTGCTGCCAAGTTGATCAAACGGCCTTCGCCCAACACAATAATCGACTTGCCATTATTGAGGTGATATTCTTGAGTGAAAGACCGGACTGTTTTCACATCGGTGCTTTTTGCGCCAAGGGATTTGAGGTCAATTTCAATGTCGAAGTGACCGGAATTGCAAACAATTGCGCCGTCTTTCATTGTCTCGAAATGTTCGGCACGAATGACGTGCTTGTTGCCGGTAACGGTAATAAATAGATCACCGACTGTTGCTGCTTCGTCCATCGGCATGACGCGGAAACCGTCCATTACTGCTTCGATCGCCCGAATCGGATCGATTTCGGTAACAATTACGTTAGCACCCATGCCGCGGGCGCGCAGTGCCGTGCCTTTGCCGCACCAACCGTAACCTGCAACCACAATATTTTTACCGGCTAACAAAATATTGGTAGCGCGGATAATGCCGTCTAGGGTAGATTGACCGGTACCGTAGCGGTTGTCAAAGAAGTGCTTGGTGTCGGCGTCGTTGACGTTCATTGCCGGGAAAGTCAGCACGCCGTCTTTCAACATTGCCCGCAGGCGCACGATGCCCGTGGTAGTTTCTTCGGTAGTTCCGATCAAGTCGGAAATTTGGTTCGGGCGGTGCTGGATCAGTGCCGCTACTACGTCGCTGCCGTCGTCGATAATAATATTGGGGCGGTGGTCTAGGGCTGTGTAGACGTGACGTTCGTAGGTAGCCGCGTCTTCTCCTTTGAGGGCGAAGACGGAAATGCCGTAGTCTTCAACTAAGCAAGCCGCTACGTCATCTTGAGTGCTCAAGGGGTTGCTGGCGATCAGTACGGCGTCGCCACCGCCGAGTTTGATGGCGATTGCCAAATGAGCGGTTTCTGTGGTTACGTGGCAGCAAGCAGCCAAGCGAATGCCAGCGAAAGGCTTTTCTTTAGCGAAGCGTTCTTGAATTTGCCGCAAAACGGGCATTTCCCGACCGGCCCACTCGATGCGTTGTTTTCCCAAGGGGGCAAGGGACAAGTCTTTGACTTCGTGTTTAATCTTGACGGATGTAGCAACCATTTATGTTATTTCCCAGAAATCATCAAACTTTGTTAGTTTTAGCAGATTAACCCCTCGACGGGCAAGTGCTGTGATTTTACTCGATCGCCCTGGGCGAGGCTAATCTTAAATTTTGATGGTGTTCGATCGACCAAATTGCCATCGGCACAGGGGAGTCACCCACACATCTGCGTCAAAATTTCCTGTCGGGCGATCGCAATTTGGGATTCGCTGCGAGTGGGAATGATTAATGCCGATCGAGTTACTAATTTTGGCAATAAAGCTGATAAGCTGATACGCAGCTAGATTGTATAATATAAATATAAAATAAGCGCTCATTAGTTAGAATGTATGCCAGCCAAAA